>JBMYOR010000077.1:0-8936 GCA_049599535.1 Bacteroidia bacterium
AAGCGGCGTTAAGTCCACCGATTATAATACAACCTGCTACAATTGTGTTTACCACAACACAAATTGTATTCATGAAATTACTATTAAAAACAGTGGAGGGAAGCACCGAGAAGCAGAAAAACCCATATAAAGAAGACACCTTGGCTTGGGCATCTTGGATTATCGCCAGACTGGGGTATTGGTCTGGCTATAAAACACATGGCCCACCAGGATATATTACAATTAAAAATGGATTAAATATTTTTCAAACTCAATTCGAAATATTTGAACTCATCAATCAGCAAAAAGATGTGTAGAAAGATTAGATTTTAAGTAAGGTGCAAGCATTTTTTAACTGACGCTGTTTTGATAATGAACTTTGCATGGAGCATTGATTTTTAAATGAAAAAAAGAATGCCCATTTTCAAGCGGAAGGACGTTCTTGTGCAAGGGCGGTGAGGTACGAGCCGTTTATATACCCTTGCTCAGGAATCGGCCTGTAGCTTTTATTTGCTGATCTTTTTATTCATTATCAGTCAGTTAATCATGTGCTTCATGGATTCAAGGAAAAAGCGCCTGCGGCTTGCCCTTTAGGGCTTCGGCTTCGCCGCTGCGAGTGGAGCAAGGGCCTGCCAAAAAGATGGCCCGAAGGGACTTTTGGCAGTGGCTACGCTTGGCTTTTACTTTTAAAAATCAATCGACTAAAGCCAACCCGCCGCGACCCGCAGGCGAGCCAGACATGGGCAGTGGTTTGGGTTTTTTGTGGCTTTTTGGAGCTTGCGGAAAACAGCGGCAAAAAAGACAAAGGGAACTGCCATGAACGTAAACAGGCCAATGAAAAGCATGACAAGCTTGTGGAGTTTACGGAACAACCCAGAGGGCAAAACAGCTCTTTTTTAGACCTTTAAAAGCTTTAGACATTTCTAAAAATGTGCTGTGTGGGCTTGGCGTGTCTTTTTGTATTGGTTTGTTGGAGAGAATACCGCTTTTCCTAGATTGTTTTGTTCCATCCCTAAATGGGTGGACAAAACAACATTGCGTGGTACATGCTTTCAATGATTAGCAGCTCACTTGGTGCGGGCTACTGTTCCTAATTCATCACTCAGAGCGTAATCTTTTCCATTTCATATATTATAGTTCAGCAGCATGATACCTTGTGCCTTTTCTTTCCCCTGTCTTTATTACTAAGCCTTCATTTACCAAGTAGGAAATATCCTTTTTCAAGGTGTTTCGCGAGTGTTCTTCAAAAGCAAGTTCAATATCACTCATCTTTACTTTTTTCTGCTGATTTACAAACTCCAAAACCGATTTCTGTCTTTCATTAAGGTCTTTTGATAATTTGCTATAAACTTCATACTTGGCTTCAAGCCTTTTAATAAGAGTAACCATGCAGTCTAAAAAGAACAATATCCATTTGTCTATTTTCTCAGTGTCTTTATAGCGGTTTTTCTGTCCTTCTATCAATGCCCTGTAGTAGTCTTCTTTTCGCTCTTCAATAATGTGTTCAAACGATATGTACTGAACAAATTCATACTCTTGTTGCATTAAAAGCAAAGTGGTAAGCAATCGAGATAAACGACCGTTTCCATCTTGATATGGATGTATTGACAAGAACTCATACACGAAAGCGGCGGTAATCATTACAGGATGCATGTCAGCTTTTTCTATCCTTTCATTAGTCCAGGCCAATAATCCCTCCATTTCTTTTCCTGTCAGTGAAGGTTCGGTAGTTCTAAAAATAGTGCGCTGCGTTCCATCAGGATAATTGGCTACAACTTGGTTTGAAAGGGATTTGTACTTGCCTTTATGACTTTGATCTTTTCCACTGTGTTTTAACAATATACCGTGAAGCTGATGGATGTATCTTTCTGATAGGTCTATATCCTCAAAGTTGTCTAATATGATTTGTAAAGTCTCATAATAGCCTACAACTTCTTGCTGTTCTCTTGTGGTGAGTTTATTGATCTTTACTGATTTTAAAAGCTTTTCTACTTCTTTATCAGTTAGGGTTGCGCCTTCAATACGGGTTGATGAACCAATACTTTCAATGGTGGCTATTTTTCTAAGCTCTTTTAAGTGTTTGCTATGCTTTAATTCTACGATCTCCCAATTTCCTTTAAAGCTGTCTACAATACTTAACTGCTTCATTATCTGCTGAAAAACATCACTATTGAAGGCTAATTTTTGATTCATTTACTTATTGATTTTATGGATATATCCAAAACGTATCTAAATGTATCCAAATATTTTTAATTACCTAATCTAAAACGGATAAAACTGGTCTATGTCTTTTTGCAAGTCTTCAGTCTGATTTACCAAATATCTCTCGGTGCTGCTCACGTGTTTATGTCCTGCCATGTATTGCACTTGCCTTAAATTAAATTGCTTTAACCAATGGGTAATTACACTTGTGCGAACCTGTTTGAAGTTGATAAAGCCTTTGTTTGTTGACTTGATCTCTTTAGTTAATCCCTTCCAAATTTGAAGTGTTGCGTTTGCTTTTTCTTTTCCTGCGGTTGGTACTGACAAAAACAGCTTTTTGGTTTCCGTTCCTTGATATTTCAAAAGCTCTGCTCTTGTAGTAAACTGATATTCCATTAGCTCTATAATTTGGTTGGGCTTGAGTTCTAAAGTTCTTTCGTTGCTTCTTCTGCTGCCTTTTATTCTTATTGTTCCTTCTTTGAGTTGAAGGTCATTCATTTCCAACTTTTCAACTTCGGGTGTGGTGAGTGCTTGGTTTAGCATCAGGCTTAAAATGGCCTTGTTCCTGGTTTTGCTCAAACGGTAGTTTTTAAACCAGTTTCGCTTGATTCTTTCGTCTTTTTCTGTTGGCACTTGGTAGTTTGTGTAGATGCTTTCTAGTTCTTGTTTGTCTAATAATGGATAGAGTTTTACTTCATGGCTTCCCCTTATTTTCAGGTGTTTGGCGGGGTTGTCTATGCGTTGGCCTGTTTCCATTTGGTAACTCATAAACTGCCTGATTACATTTAACCTAATGTTTCTTGTGCTGTTGCCTTGTCCTTTAAGCTGCAAATGGTTCATATAGGCCAATATTTCTTTTGAGCTTGCTTGTTCTGCTTCGGTATTATCTGCATCTAAAAAACTAATAAAATCAAGTACATAAGTTTGGTAATGACTTACTGTTGATTTGCTCTTGCCTTGACTGATTAGATAATTCTTAAAGGTTTTGTATTCCATATTTCTTGTGGTGCTTAATTGGTGCTGTTGTTCTTCGTAGCATGTCCGCTCAAGCCGCTCGGGCTGTCCCTTTTGTCATTGCCACAAAAGGAACCAAAAGGTCTAGGACTCAGTAAACTTGCGACCTTCGGTCTCTTCAAACAGCACTGAGTCCGCTTTCATTATTTTCTCCTTTATCTAATAAATGCGTATAAATCTGTGTGCTTTCTAAACTGGCATGGCCCAAAAACTTTTGTATGCGCTCTAGGCTCATGCCGTTTTCAAGTAGGTGAGTAGCTATGCTGTGCCTGAGCGTATGCAAGCCAATATCCTTTTGTTGCAACATTGGATTTTCGCAGTGTAGTTGCAGCAGTTTGAGCCTTTTGTACAATGCATTGCCGCTCATCTTATTTCCCCTTATGCTTACGAACAAATGCGCTTCTAACTTGCTTTTGATAAACCTTGACCTGTGGTCATAAATCCATTCTTGCAGATGTTTTGCGCTTGACTTGCTAAAGGGAACCAGTCTTTGTTTATAGTTCTTGCCTTTGCGAACATGCACTAGTCTTTTATCAAAATTCACATCATCTATTAGCAAACTGCTGCCTTCGGTTCTTCTTAGTCCACATCCATAAAATATGGCCAATAATGCTTTATCTCTGCCATTGAGTGCTGTCTGCCGTGGCGTTTCGCTTTCTCGGTTGCTTACCTTGTAGAGCTCTTCCATTTCTGCTTGGCTCAAAACGGTGATGTCTCCTTTATGTAGTTTCAGTTGTTTCAAATTGGGTGCTGGTAAATCTGCTCCGCGGTGGTTTAGGTATTCGCTTAGTTTTTCTAGTGCTTGCAGATGTTTGTTTAAAAAGTTGTTGCTCAGGCCACCACCGCGCCTTTTATTACTTCTGCTACTCAGATAATTGAAGTAGTTTTTATAATGTTCTTGGTTTACTTGCTTGATCTGTTTTACTTCCTTCTGCTCCAACCAATGCAAAAACTCTCTTACCTGATTGGGCATGTTGTAAACCGTTTGCACATTGTAGCCTAAAACGTCTAGCCATTTTCCAAACCCTATTTCAATTAGCTCGAACGATGTATTTTTTAAGGAAAGCTGTTTCATGAGTTGGCTCGGTAGCTGTATTGTCCAGATTCTTCTTTGCGGATTACTTTTCCTTGCTTGTAGAGTTGTTGCAGGTAGCGGCTCTCGGTTCTTTGGGTGCGGCCTGTATGTTGGCTCAAAAACCTAGTGCTGAAGTATTGCTCTTGTTGTCCTTCTCCTAGTGTACTAAGTGTTGTAAGGCTTAAAACTGCGCCTGTAGCCCCCTTTTCCGTTTCCCCCACAGGGGAAAGACCCTTTTCTAATACAGTTTTTTCTTGCTTCGCTTTACCCTTTTCCAACTGAATGAACTTCTTTTCTTTCTCGCTGTCTTTCTGCACGTTAAGTGGTTCACTTGGCTTTTGAACTTCTTCTGAACTTTGAACCACTTCCTTACTTGACCCAATTTTAAGTTCTTTCAATATATTGTCTAATACTCTGTAAATACCGTTTTTGAGTTTCTCGTAATCTTCAAGGCTTGTTACTTGGTAGTAGTAGCCTTTCTTGTTGTCGCCTTTTGATTTATGGATCAATCCTGCTTGTTGCAACTGCACCATGTAGCGCTTTTGGTTGCTGTGGTTTTCTCTCAAAGCTTGCCTTGCTTGGTTATTGGTAAAAGCGGTTTTGGCTTCTTCTTTCAGCCACTTCTTAAGCCTTTCAAAATAGTATCGGCAAGCTCCAGTTAGTTCATCGCTCTTTCTCAATAAAATATGTTTCATTAGCCTGTTGGCTTCTGATATATCTTCTAGCGTGGTTTCTATGTAGATTTCCCCTGTTTCTTCATCCGCCTTTTCTGCTCGTTGCATTTGGTGGTAAAAGGTCACCGCTTCTATAAATTGCAGGTAGTGGTTGTTGGTTCTTCGGGGTTTGAACACTTCTTTGGGTATTTGCAAGTGCTCTGCATAAGGGTTTACTATTTTGATGGGTTGGAGTAGTCTTTGGGCGTTTCTGAGCAGTTTAGCGGCTTCTCGTTCTGCTTCTTGGTTTACCCTACCTGCGCTGTGCTTGCGTTGGTAGTTCATGATCCTGGCGTCTTGGGCTTCGCTTTCGTCTAGGTAGATTAAAAAACTGCGGTTGGCATTGTCTTCATAAATCTGCTCTTTGGTGGTGCAGCCGCTTACACTTACCGGACCTTCTACTACCAAATGCATCGTTTTGGTTTCTCCTTTGGTGTTTTTGTGGGCTACGGTTTTACTAATTCTCTTTTTGCTTTGCAGTTCTCTGAGTGGATAAAGTGCGTTTTCTGCGCCGTCTAAGTCTTCTATTAATATGAGCTTGTTTTTAAGCTCTCTTTGACCGAAGTAGTAAAAAGCGTTTTCTGATAAGGTGGTGATTTCAATTCTATCTTCTTCGGGCATCAGTTCGCCTACTTTTTCTTGCAGATGGGTTTTGCCTGTGCCGCTGCTACCTAGGCTTACAATGTGCAAAGGCTGTTGGCGTTTTCTGCTGGTGAAGATCAAAAACATAATAATTCGGTTTACTTCTTCGCCTACTACACCGCTTTGGCCTATTAGCTCATTGGTTTTGCTCAATAGATTTTCTGATTGTAAGAAGGATTCTGCCGCTTTTCTTTCTTCATTGGTCATTTTTGGAGCTTGAGCCATTTGAGGTTCTTTCTCCTTTATCCGCTCCATTCTGTAGGCTTCCAGTTGTTCGGTGAGTTCGGCCAAACTTGCTGCTATTACGCTTGTGCCAATTTCTAATTTCTCGGCGCAACGCCTTATCAGCTTCTCGGTTTGGTTGTCGTTGTATAAATCTAGGTTGTGTCTTACGGGTGGTACACTGGTATTTTTGAGTTCTATTTTCAGTGTGGCGCGCATTCTGTCCAGACCTTCTAGTTTTATGCCGCCGAGTACGGTTAGTTTTAAGATTTTGTTTTGGTAGACTAGGCTCTCTGGGTTTACTGAACTGAACTTTTCTGATGCCATTGAAAAAAGTTTTTTGCGATAGATATATCACAAAACTATAAGATATATCAGAACTTAACAAGATGTTTATGTCTTTGACCTGATATTTCTATCACTTACATTTGATGCTTATTCTTAAAATCTGTCTTTTTACAGCTATTTATGACGTTTGGAGCTCGAATAACAACCCTTAGAAAAGAGTTAAAACTATCTCAAAATGATTTGGGTAAAGTGGTAGGCACTTCTGGTGATATTATTGGTAAGTATGAGCGCAACGAAGTAAAACCTTCTATTGACGTGGCTGCCAAAATTGCTGAAGCCCTTAATGTTTCTGTTGATTACTTGCTAGGTAAAACCAAGCTTAGACTTGATACCAATAGCCTTAAAAGGTTAGAAGACATTGAAAACTTATCTGATAAAGACAAAGACTACATTTTGTATGCTCTTGATAACCTTATTAAAGCTGCAAAACTAAAGGCTATTTAGCTTTTACTTGCATGGTGTTGGCACGAGCCAAAGGCATCGCGCCAGCGGTTTAGTTGCTCGCGCCATCAGGGGATTATTCTTTAAATTTTACAAAAACACCATCATCTTGGAGTATCAAGGTGTTTAGAAAGCCTTTTTTATATTTAATTCTCAATCTGTAATCAGATAAGTCTAATGATCCATCTTCGAAATCATTAAATTCTTTTCTAAAACCCCTCAAAAATAAATCTTCACCCTCAAAATCTACATTTATGCCTCTTGACATATTGCGTTTACTAATGTTTATAATCTCACAATATTCAACTGATTCATTTTGTGACATGGCAAATGTGAAGTTAATATAATTTAAAGGAGTAATTAAAATGGTATAAATGATATATGGAAAAACTATTGAAATAAGAATTTTGGACTCCCCTTTAACTATTGAATTTAAGAGTTTAGTTCTATACAATACGCTTAGTAAACATAAAAAAATCAACACAATAGAAACATAGAACAACCAATTTATTCCTAGGTTAATTGTCTTCTTATCCCATTCATAATATAGAAAACGATAAAATATTGCATAGATCAATAAAAAGTAAAATTCCTTGGTAAACTTACTTTTAGCTCTTTTTGATTTTATATTCCGAGACACTTGATTTTGGTTCTTCACTTTGTATTTTGACTTCATTTGCACCCGCTTCTACTGTTTTTTTAGTTGATTCTTCCGCCCCCTTTACCACAACCTTTTTGGCAGTTTCCTTTTTTATTGTTTTGTTACCTTTATTAATTCGTGCTTGAGCGGCATTCGGGTCAACAGTTGCTCTTGTTCTTGTACCATTTTCTAGCTCAGCAAGTAGCCCTTTTTGTTTTAGAACATCCTTAGTTGCTTCGTCCAGATTATCTATAATCTCATCAATTTTCCCTTCAAAACCTTGCTCAACCAAAGTATTCAAAACAGATGTCCAAAAAACTTCTTCGAAATTCACTAAATCGAAGTCAAACTCACCATTTTCATCATTGTAGTCACCCTTCTCATATTTTTTTCCAATTTCTTCTGCCATTCCTACAACTATAGCCGTAGTGACTTTCCCAATTCGTGTTTTCGATACTTTGTATATTTTAGTTGCTGTTACGGTACCAGGTAAAGAAAAGGAAGACAAGACATATGCCTTGCCAGCTTCATAACTCGCTGCTCCCCAAGAAATATTATCGAATGCTTCTTCTACTGATTTATCTTCGAGTAAGTACATTGTCAAAAAATCCAAACCAGCTTCTAAACCAAATGCTACTGTAGCATCAAGAACGGCAGTAATTGGATCATCACCTCTTGGATCATTTAAAATAGTGGGGGTATTTAATGAAAAATTATACGGTGAGAAGGAAGTGAATTTCTTCATTTTAGGGTCCAAGCTAAACCAACGAGCTATTCTTGGGTCGTACTGCCTAAAATGTGTATTGTATGAATTCCCAACCCCGTTTAGCTCATCATCCCTTTCCATACCGTTAAAGCCGTAGGTAGAGGAATTAAGGCATTTTTTTTCCGCGATACCCTTTTTTTCTAGAGCACCTAAATAAAAAAATGGCGGTGCTTCTAGTTCCTTGCTGGCTGAAGAATATGTAAAATTTAGGTTGCCCATTTGCGGTGGCTAATTTAAGGTTTTGATTTGTTAAATCCCTTGAACACATTTGCAATCAATGAACCTGGGAGCTTATCCATTATCCTTTCGTATGCTTCCAAAAACCTATCGCCACGCTTTTTAGAAGTGTATGCCACGAACAAACAAGCTGCTAATACCAAAGCCACCAGAACCAGAAAACCAATCAATGTTGTATTCATTTTATTATCAGTTAAAAGAGCAAAGAACCTTTCCTGTATAGGTGTTGGTCTTTTGCTGATGCGATTATACTAGAGCTAAGAATAACTAGCGGGGACATCATGTAAAATCTACCATCAGCCGCGATAAAGGGGCTTTTTGACGGATTTTGATTTTAAGTATGATTTGAGTAAAGCTCCCTTTGTCGGGGGTGATGTTCCAAGCGCGGCACAAGCGTAAATCAATGCTTTGCATTGTGTTGCGCGCGGAAGGCCGCCGCTGAACTTTGTTCGAGCTATGGCCTTTGATAAAGGCAGTGCTAAACTTTAAAAAGGAGCTAACGCCCCCGATTTGATATGTGCCAATGCAAGTGCTGGTAATAATTGGCTTTGTAGGCAGGATTGCCAACTAGATGATAGAGATTGAAGTAAAACACCCTTTCTATTTTAAGTAAGGTGCAAGCATTTTTTAACTGACGCTGTTTTGATAATGAACTTT
>JBMYOR010000078.1:0-8924 GCA_049599535.1 Bacteroidia bacterium
ATCAATAACATCTGCATGCGGCTCACAAAGTTGAATATTTGTACCTTTTGCTAAATCGAAGAGCGCTTTTTTAGCTTCTATTTTACTTATTGGCGTATTGTTATCAGGATCGTTGCCATAGTCTAAAATTTGCTGGTAACCTTTAGGTTTTTGGTATGACATAATTCCCGAAACAGACTCAACTTTTTTAATCGGCCACATGGCCCATCCAATCCCTAAATCTTCAAAAAGTCTAATGGCATCTCTAAACCAAACATTTGAGTTCTCGCCTGTTTCGCCAAGATAAACAGGCACACCTGTTTGCGCTCTTAAATCAGTAGCGTATTGCATGGTGCTTACATTGTTATACGACCAATATTTATGCGGTGAGTACACAATTTGATTATCCCAAGGGGGTGTAAGTCCTGTAAAATCATTTGCCCACCAATTGCCTTCAATTATAATAATATGCTCTTTATCGTATTTTCTAATGCTATCAGTGCATTCTACGTACATTTTTCTTAAATCAACATTGCCCGGTAGCTCCCAATTGGGCTCGTTTAATAAATCATAACCCGCCACCCACTCGTTGTTAGCGTATTTTTTTGCCAAGCGGCCCCACAAGGCTGCACATTTTCTTTTGTTTGCTTCACTTTCCCAAAGCGATGGTTTATCTGAATCGTAGTCTGAAATGGCGGCGTCTCCGCCTTGGCCACCGGGGGCAGCATGTAGGTCTAAAATCACCCACATTTCATTATCGGCACACCATTTTATAACACTATCGGTAAGTTCAAAGCCAGTTTTTAACCAGGTAATTTCGCCAGCAATGGGTTCATCTTCAATAGGAGGGGTATATAAATTATAATGCATAGGCAGCCTAATTGAGTTAAAACCCCAAGCTTTTAGTGAGTCCATATCAGCTTTTGTAATATAGTTATTTAGCCATAAATTATAAAAAGAATCAATATGCTCCTTGCCCATAGCTTCGCTAAAAGTTTCTCTAATCTCGTGCTGAGGGTTTGCAAAACCTGCCGTTTGTAGCATATAACCTTCTTGCACCATCCACCCGCCAAGGCCCATTCCTTTTAGTATTACTGTATCTTCATTTTGATTTACAATGGCGGTACCTTTTGTGGTTAAAAAATTTTGTTGGGCACTCACAGTAAAAAATGCAAATGAGAGTGCAAGTAGTAGTAGGGTGGGCTTAATTGAAAGCATAATTGTGTGGATTTGAATAAAGGAGAAGAAAGGTAAAAGGCGCTATAAAGCGCCCTTTGTACTAAAATTAATCAACTAGAATTTTATGAGAAAAATTACTATTTGTTGTATTTACATTTATGATATAAATGCCTTTAGGAAAACTTTGGGTATTGAGTTGATACCTGCCTTGTGTTATGCTAGTGGTTTTTACAATTTTACCTGCGGTATTAATCACAACTAGCTGGGCTTGTTTGCCAAAGTCTTTGCTTAAAACAATATTCCAGCTTGTTTTGCTTATTGGGGCTATGGTGTAACCTAATTTACGGTTTTCGCGAATACTGGTTCCTTCACAAGTTCCGTCAGTAACACAATTTCCGAAACAAGCTTTTATTACGGTGTCTTGGGTAATGTTATTAAACTTACGGTCGTTAAAGTTAACTGCATCGGCACATGGCAAACCTTCAAGTTCTTCCTTACAGCTCCAATCGCCACAATTGCCGTTGGTAAAGGTAAAATTGCTGGTGAGCCCTTTAGCCACTGTTTTGGTAATGGTGTAAATACCATCTTCATCAGGGTCTATCATTGGGTTATCTCCTGGAACACCAAAGTTGCCACCACCAGCTAAAAATATTCCCGAAGGATCAATTTCTTCAATAGTTGCAGTATTTACTTCAAAAGTAATTTCAACTGAGTCAGTTATTAAGGTACATGAACCGTCATCATCACAGGTTCCGTAACATGCTTTAATGGTAGTATCTTGGGTAACTCTGGGTAAAAATCGGTCGTTGTAATTGCTAGGATCTCCACAAGGCAGTGCTTGCAAATTTTCTTTACAGCTCCAATCGCCACAGTTTCCGTTCAAAAAAGTATAATGACTCGAAAAACCCATTGGCTTTTCAACCGTAAGGGTGTAAATACCATCTTCATCAGGGTCGGTTAGTTGGTAATCTCCTGGCACCCCCATTCCTGAACCCCCCGCAACATAAATTCCATTTGGATCTATATCTTTTATGGTAGCGGTGTTAAGTTCAAAGGTAATTTTTACCTGTGCGAAGCTGGCAAATGCCAACGCTACAAAAAGCGTAATTGAAAGTAGTTTTTTTAACATATAAGTAAAGTTTTAGGGTTTACAATTTATTCTTTTGGTCTAATGGTTATGTTGTCTATAGCTATACCATTATCGCCTAGGCTGGCTCCACCACCTTTAATGGTTAAATAAGCAGTGGTGTTGTTATCATAAATAAACGAATTGCCCCTTGCGCCATTACTGCAAGAGATACTACTAAGTAAGGCGTCAAAAGGTTCACCACCGCAGCCATCCCAAGTATTTAAGCCAATCATAATGCCACCTTCTGAGTAATCATTGCCCTCAGTAGGAGCTTTTTCATTTATATAAACTTCAAACCACGATTCGGTAAGTGGGCCGCCGCTTATTTCCATATCAACTTCGTATTCAACGCCGGCTTTAAATTCAATAAGTTGGGTAAGTGCTTGGTTTCCCCATCCACCACCAGTCCATGTGGCTTGGCCATTTTCAATTAAAAGTTCAACACCACCTGCAATGTTTATAATTTGCCAATCATCGGCATTGTCGAGTTTTCCATTGTTAACAAGGTTAACACCTTCGTAATCGTTTTCAATAACAATCTCTTGTGTTTGCTCAGCGGTACCACCTTCGGTAAAAATTTTGAACCTTACTTTATAGGTGCCTTTTTCGTAAAAAATCTTTGAGGCTTCAAGGCCTTCGGCACCGGTTTGATCGCCAAAACTCCAATGAGAAAACCAAAAATCTACGTTTGGGTTGGCACTAAAACTATACTTGTTGGGGTTTTCTGAATCAACAGTATAGGTAAATGCGGCTTCGGTATTATCAGGTTTTGGTGTGGTTTCGGTCTCATCTGTTCCGCAGCTTGTTGCAAAAAAAAGAGCTAAGCTTAAAACAAAACTTAAAATATAATTCGTTTTCATAATTATAGGTTTAATAGCCTGGGTTTTCAATTAATTTGGGGTTGTTGGTGATTCTATCGAGGCCAATTGGCAAATAGTAGTGTCTAGGATAAAAAGCAGTGGCTTGTGGTTCGGCATTAATCACATCGTATGAGAATGTTTCGTTTCCGCCACCATCAATAATTCTTAATGATCTAATGCCTTTGGCTCTGTAGCTAAGATCGTCAACCGCAGTTCGCCACCTTCTTACATCCCAATACCTATGGTCTTCAAAAGCCATTTCAATTTTTCTTTCGTTTCTTATTCGTTCTTTTAAATCGTTGCCGCTGTAGTTTTCAAGGCTAAGTTGTTCAACAAGGCCGGCTCTTCTTCTAATAGGTTCAATGTATTCTCGGGCTAGTGCTTCCATATTCATTTCAATTGCGGCTTCTGATGCATTTAAATACACTTCGCCAAGTCTAAACAATATGCAATCTTGCCCAGAGTAGTATTGTTGAATTGAAAGCTGCCCGCCACCATCGGCTAGGTATTTTCTTACATAAACTCCAGTTTTAGTAGCATCGGGGTGCACGCCCATGCCGTCTTTTCCAACACCAGTTCCTTTTTCAGTATCTAATTGACCGTCTCTTTCGGTAGCATACCAGGTTTCTATACGCGAGCCCTGAAACATATCATTATTGGTAAGTAAAGTACCTTTAAATCTTGGGTCTCTACCTTCAAAAGGGTTGTTTTCATCATAACCCGACCCTGTTTCTTCAGGTAGTTTGCCAGTGGCTAGCATCTCGTAGCTATCCATAAACTGTTTGGTAGGAGACATGCTTGAACCCCAATCAACTCGGTAGCTGTAAGGCGTATTTCTTAAATCATAAGAATGGCCTTTTTCAAAAGGAATCCAGACTTTTACAAAAATTGATTCATCTTCGGTTTCATCTACAAATAGATGATAATAATTTTCTGCAGGGTCTGGGTATTGGTTAAATAGGGTATAGCCTCCTTGGTTAATAATCATTTCTGAAGCGGCTAGAGATCTCTCATAATAGTAAGTTGCATTTTCGCTAGGTATACCTACCAGTCCGTTTAAATCTACGGTACCATATTTGGCAATACTACCTGCATATAGTGCGGCTCTAGATTCAAGTGCTTTTGCAGCCCATTTACCTGCTCTTCCTTTTTGACTTAGCCAGCGGTCAGGTAATAAATTAAAGGCTTGTTCAACATCGGCTAGTGCTTGATCGTATACTTCTTTTTCGGTATTACGTGCCGGAAAAAGCTCATCTTGTGGTGTGGTTTCGGGGTTTTGAGCTTCAAGAATTATGGGTACGCCACCGTATCGTCGTGCCATGGTAAAATAGCAGAACGATCTCATAAAATATAACTCGCCTAGTCTGTTATCTTGTTCTGGTTTTGATAAGATTCCTTCTTCAAGCGTGCTTATTTGTTCAATGGCGTAGTTTATTTTCCAAATATTCCAGTATCCCCACCAATCAAGTGGCCATGTATTGTTGGCAGTACCCCAGTTGCCAGGTCTAAAAGTGTTGTAAGATGGGGTCCATGAATAGGTGCTCATGGCAATATCAGAGAGTACTTCTCGGTGGGCGCCCCAACCCGCACTATTGTCAAAATCTTCTAAGTAGTCCCAAGGCATGTTATCATAAATCTTAAAGATGTATGAATCCATTAACTCGCGATCCTTAAAAACATCGTTTTCGGTAATACGATCTAATGGGGGTTGATTTAAAAAATTATCAAAGCAGGATGCTAAGAAGAAAAACGGAAGTATGATTATTAATTTAACGTATTTCATTTTTCTTTTTTTTAGAGTGTAATATTTAGGCCTAAGCTATATGATTTCAATTGCGGGTAATACCAACCTAAGTCGGTTTGCATTTGTGGGTCAAACTCTTCGGTGTAAGTTTTAAATACATGTAAGTTAAAGCCCGTAAAAGTGAATCTTAGATCAGAAAAGCCAAGGAACTGCGACATTTTTTCTGGTGCTGAATAGGATACGTTTACGTTTCTTATTCTTAAATGTGTTCCGTCTCTCATCCAAAAATCAGAGTAGCGGTAATTGTTTTCATTAAATCCGCCATCACTTACTCTCGGAAACCTAGCATCTGTGTTTTCTTCGGTCCAATAATCCATTTGGTAGGTGTATCCGTTAAAATTATTTCTGAGCGCTGCCTGGGCTTCGCCGCCTAAATAAATATCATATCCAAATGCCCCTGTTAACAATACCCCTACCGAGAGCCTTTTGTAGTCCATACTTAGGTTAAGTGAGTAGTTATAGGCTGGCTTATTGCCATTTCCAAATACTTGCTGATCTCTAACATCAATAATTCCATCGTCATTCAAATCGGTATATCTAATATCACCCGGCTGTAGGGTAGAGTTGCCGCTGTTATCTTGTGTGGCATGATTTGCAATTTCTTCATCGGTCTGAAAAAGCCCATCAGAAACATAGCCCCTTCTTAAATTGGTGTAGCCACCGGTAATGGTTAAGTTTTCTCTCATAAACTCATCTTCAATAATGGCTTCATCAATAAAAACAGCTTTTTCTCTTGATCTTGAAAAGTTGAGCTGGGCATTAAATTTAATATCTCTGCCTAAGTTTTTGTTATAGCCTACACCCACTTCGTATCCTTCGTTTGAGTAGGAGTGAAGGTTTTGAGCCGCAACCCCTACACCCAATGTGCTCGGTATACTTGCCGATGGGTTGGCCAATACACCGTCTCTATCTCTAAAGAAATAATCAAATGAAACGCTTAATTTATTATTGTAAAATTTTAAATCAAGGCCAGCATTATAGGTGCTAATGGTCTCCCATGTAAGATCTTCATTAGCTAACGAAGTATTATCTATAGTAGGCACAACATCTTGGCCCGGAATAAAAAAGTGGTTAAAAGTAAAGCCTGACAACCACTGGTAAGCGGCTGTTCCATCGCTACCCGCTGTTCCGTATGATGCTCTGATTTTAGCATCGCTAAATATTGGTTTTAAACCTTGAAAAAACGCGTTTTCGGATAAACGCCATCCGGCAGATACCGAAGGAAAAAATCCCCATTGATTACCAGGTTTAAATCTTGAAGAACCATCATATCTAAACGATGATTCAATAAAGTAACGGGCATCATAATCATAATTAACCCTACCAACTAGTCCAAGTCTGTTTTCGCGATACTCTCCGCCACTGGCGTTTTGGTTTTCGAGCGAACCAGCATATAATTGGTCAATTAAGGTAGATTGAAAATCTTGACGTCGGCCCCAGAAATCTTCGCCTTGTGATTTTAACACCTCACCCAATACAAGACCTTTTACTGTGTGTACTCCATTAAATTTTCGATCATAATTAAGTGCTTGTTGAAAAACATAATTGTTTCCGTAACTCATTCTATGCGTAAGCACTGTTTCGCTAAACGATCCTTCAGGTGCAGCCACAAACACGTCGTATTCTCCGGTGGCTCTATTTAAGGTGTATAGCTCATAGCTTTTGCCCCACTCTTTTTGGTAATTATGGTTATAAACCAATGAGCCGTATGTGCGTGTTTTTAATCCTTCAATAAAAGGAACATCCCACTCTAAGGTAAGTTTTGCGTCAAGGTTATTATTTCGAGCTCGGTAGTAGCCCGCGTTAAAATCACTAATTCCTTCTAAAATATGATTAGGAGAAAAGCTTGGCCTAGCTGGTGTGCCATCGGGGTAATATGCTAAATCAATAGGCATAGCTCTAAACAATTCTCTAAATATGTCATATGCCGAATAAGCTGGAGCTTCGTTAATTCTTCTTCGTCCAGCAAAATTTAGCTTTAACGATAGGTTGTCTGTAATATCAGCATCTATGTTAGATCTAACATTGTATTGTTCGTAATTGAGCACATCAACAGTGTAGTTAGACCCTTGCTTTAAATATCCGGCTGACACAAAGTATCTTACTTTATCGTTTCCGCCGGTAAGGTTTAGGTTATGTCTTTGCTGGCGACCCCAATCTTTAAAAAGCTTTTCTTTCCAATTTTCATTGGGGTAATTTATAGGGTCGGTACCATTGGTATAAGCATCAATTTGAGATTGATTAAAGAAAGAGTCCATGCCATCATTAAGTCTACCCTCATTTAAAATTGTGGCATACTGCTGTGAGTTTAAAAAATCGGGGTAGGTGGTAAAAGCCGTAAAAGTGGTATTGGTAGAGTAATTTAATACAGGTTTGCCCACCTTACCTTTTCGTGTAGTTACTAAAATAACACCGTTTCCGCCCTGTACTCCATAAACCGATGCGGCTGCTGCATCTTTTAAAACTGTAATGTTTTCAATTTCATTTGGGTCAAGTTCATCTAAGTTGCCCGGAGAACCATCTACAATTACTAAAGCGTTGCCAAAATTTCTCACTTCGAATGATGAACCACTAAAACCTGGCTCACCGCTACCTTGACGAACAAACAAGCCAGGAGCTAATCCTTCAAGCGCATTACTAACTTGAGGCACTGGTATTTTTTTAAGGGTTACTTCATCAATAGTAGAAATAGCACTTGTAACCTTAACTTTAGATTGAGTACCGTAACCCACTACTACTACTTCTTCGAGCATTTTACCTGACTTTAACGTTATTTTAAAGTAAGTTAGATCACCCATTAATACAGTTTTACTCTCATAGCCTGTGTATGAAAATTTGATAAGATTGTCTTCGTTATCTGCTTCAAGTCTAAAAGTGCCATTAGCGTCAGTGCTTGTTCCTTTTTCTGAATTTAGCAAGTAAATGTTGGCGCCAATAAGTGGTTCTCTAGTTTTGGCATCAACAATGGTTCCTTCAATTTGTCTTTGCGCAAACGCATAAGAAATCGATGAGAGCATTACCACCAAAATCAGTAATTTTCTTTTAAAAATCATTTACCTTTTTTTTACTTTTATAAAACAACAGGGTTGTTGCATTACTTATGGTCAATATTACCATTAAGAATTGAAAAACACTCAAATTTAGACTACGACAAATGCACTACAATGTGTGATTTAAGGTTGTAATTATATATTTTGTTTAAAAATTGGCTTTAAAATTTTTGTATATATAGAACTAGGTTTAATTCTTTTTCGAGCCCTATTTTTTTCTTTAATCGGTACTTACTTTGTTCTACACCCCTAACTGAAATATTGAGTAAAGATGCAATTTCGTTAGTAGATAAATTAAGCCTAATTAAAGCCACTAGTCTTTGATCATTTTGGGTAAGTTCACCATGTTTTTGTAAAAACTCGTGAATAAAATTTTGGTCCACTTCATTAAAATAGGTGTTAAAAGTTTTCCAGTAATTTTCGTTTTTAAGTTCTCGGTTTAGGGTTTTAATCACCTTTTTAATGCCATCGTTTTCGGTTTGGCTTTTTACTACGGTAAGTTGTGCTTTAAGCTCGTTTAAAACTTCGTTTTTTGCGGCGTTTTGAACCGCAGAATACATCAGTTTGGTATTTTTTGTTTCAAGTTCTTCTCTAAGTTCTTTGTTTTTGTAGGCTAAAATTTCTTGTTTGTGTTTTTGGTTTTGACGCGAAATGGTGTAAATAAAACCAAATCCAATTGCTCCAATAATAAAAAGCAACACAAGGGATTTAAACCACCATTGTTGCCAAAAGGCTGGCTCTATTGTAAATGATATATGGTGTTGATTACTAATTTCTTTATTATAATTTAAGCGTATTTCTAAAGTATAAACATTTGGTTCTAAACGAGGAATTAAAAAATGACCTTCTCCATCTGATGCAGTGCCTTTGTTTGTTCCTTTTATGGCAATATTAACACCTGCTAAAGATTCGCCATCTTTGCT
>JBMYOR010000079.1:0-8865 GCA_049599535.1 Bacteroidia bacterium
TGTGAGTTAATCCCTTGATTAAATTCATTTACCTGAAACACAAAAGGACTATTTTTTAATTCTTTTTGCTCTAATGGTAATAATAAGCCGTGCCTTACATGGTCTTTATTAAAAATGCTAAATGTATTATTATTATTATTATTAAAGCCTGAAACAATAGGCGTTAGGCTTAAGCCCAGCACGGTGAGGCATCCAGTTTTTACAAAACTTTTTCTGTCCATATTTAAAAATCTTCAATTAAAACCCCCATTTTACCTATTTGATAATCACGAATAGCCTGCATAATTTCAGATTGTGAAGTCATAACAAAAGGGCCATAGCTCACAACGGATTCGTTAAGAGGCTGGCCAGAGAGCAACATTAAACGAGTATCAGCTGTTGCCTCAATTTCAATACCTTCACCATTGTTCTCAAACCAGGTTAAATCTTTTGATTTGGTGGTTTTATTTCCGTTTACCAATAGTGTACCATCTAATTGATAAATAAAAGCGTTATAATTTTTGGGGATTTCAATATCAATTTTACCGCCTTTTTTTAATTCAAAACGAAGGTTTAGCATTGGGTTAGGCGCTTCAATTGCACCTTTTATATTTTTAAAAGTCCCGTTTACTACGGCAACTTCAACTTTTTTATCTTCTGAAAAATACTTTGGCGTGTCTTTATTCTGTAGCGCTTCATAATAGGCGGGATCCATTTTTTTTACTTTGGGCGTATTTACCCACCATTGAATCAATTCAAAATCGCCTCCACGTTTGGCCATTTTTGTACTAGGTCTCTCGCTATGTACTATACCTTTTCCGCTGCTAATCCATTGCGTACCACCTTCAGTTACTATTTCGCTATTATTTAATGAGTCTCGGTGGTGAATATCGCCTTTAAAAATGAAGGTAACTGGAGAAAATCCGCGGTGAGGATGCGGTCCTACACCAAGGTTTTTTTCACTTTGATTACCCGGCATTTTGTCGTCCCAATGATGAACTAGTAAAAATGGATCAATCATATCAATACCACGATAGGGTAGAGGTTGATCAAGCATAATGCCGCCCATGTTTACTTTTTTGGCTGGAATCACTCGGCGAACGCTTCTTAATTTCATGGTTACAGGTTTTGAATCGCTAATGTATGTATAAACATGTAATTGACGAAATGGTTCTTTTTCTAATTCAGAGTTACCAGTCAGTCGGTTTTTAGGAAGGTAACTTATTGGCATTGCTAGAATTGAAGAACCCTGCCAAAGACTTAAATGGTGGAGAAACGTCTGGTGGTTTTTGAATCAAACATCATCTTCTATCTGTCAGACGGTTTATTGATTTTGACATAATAGCATTGAAGAAATCTACTAGAGACATAACTAGTGGCGAACCGTTTGGCGTTTTTTCCAGCAATAAGAGTTATCGTTTTACAAACCCTCGCTGTCAGTTTAAACAGGAGTGTCAAGAGAATTGTGAGTACCAACGCGGGGGCGTGGAAACAGGTTGGGTTTTCAATTGCTCGGGGTTTAAACCCCGAGCAATTGATGTATTTTAATCCGGCAAAATTACTTCTGCCTTGCCGTCGCCCATTTTGTAGTATTTCTTAAACCTTACGGGGTCTTTATCTTTAAAAATGTATTCAACTTTTCCATCTTTATGAATCACTTTAATGCCTTCTCGGTATTCCCACATGGTGTTGTCAAATTCTTCTAATATTACTTCGGAATCAGAATATCCTGCATTTGGACGCACCGTACTCAGCGCGCAACATGGATAAATTATATTGTGCAGCTTTCGTCTAAAAGCTTCTTCTTTTGCGAGTTTTTGGCGGCGCACCATTTCAGCATAAAAGGCTTGTTGTTGTTCCATATCGTACCAAAGGCTGAACTTTTTACTACGACCGCTAAGCCCATCTAATATTTTTTTAGCTTCATCAGTTGGTTTTAATTCTAGGCTAAGGGTTGCTGTACCGCTTTTTTCAGTTGAGTATGGCATTTGTGCTAAATGAATCTCTTTACCTTTAAAGCCAACGGCTACCAATGTAATTTGGCTTGTGTTGTTTCTGGGCAAATTGATGATTCTATGCTCATTCATAATGAATTGCCCATCGCCATTTCTATTGAGCTTACCAATTACACCAAGGTCAGTAACAGCAAAATAGGTGTGGTAATGGTCGTACTGTTCGTAATTGTCAATATTTACATACAATGGCTCCGGAATTATGGCAGGTAATGTTTTAATCTCGGCAATGGCTTTCCATCCCATGCTTTCTACTTTAAAACCATAAGCTTTCATTCTTGATTTCACCCGTTTGGATGTTAGCTTTTTATACTTCTCAACGCGTTTAGTGTGAGCTGTTCTTGCTTTAATATCTTCTCTAATTTCTTGCTTGTAGGTTTTTTCGATTTGCATTTGCTCTTTTAAAACTGCCTTTAGGTCCTTCTCATACTCTTTAGCAATCAAGGCCGCATAAATGTGAGAGTTAGCAACATTGGTAAGTTTTTGCTTGGCAAATTCTTTGAAATACTGGGCATAATCGTAACGATCTGACACAGAATCAGTAGATGCCTCAGTTTTAATAGTCATGTCTTGTGCCAATAACTTACCGTCAGAAAAGAAAGCAATAATACCAGCTTTTTCAACTCTATTTTCATCTGCACTTCCAGACCCTGCTTTTGACCCTTTGGCTTTTTTATTATTACTCAAATACGCATAAGCCATTTCATCAATTTCCCAAAGCTGCTTATCGGTATTGTTGATGTAAATGTTCAACAATTCCTTGTCACAAGTTTTATATATGATGTTGAGCCTGTCCATAAACTCTCTGGTGGACAATAAACTGCGCTCGTATTTTTTATTGGTAAAGGCCTGAATGTATGAAGGGCAAATACCGCAACTGCTCGAATCGCAGTTTGCATATTTCTCCAAAATTTTTCGGTCAACCATAATTGAAGGATCATTTGGGTCGCCGATTATACTAATCTCCTGTGTTAATAAAGGAGTATTAAAAAACAAAGAATCAAGAAGCTTTTTATTGGCCACTTCTCTGCCCTTATAAGGTAAATTGCTATTCACTGTAGCTTTAAAACTATCGGGGTAATAATCTAAATACTTGTATTTGTAGGGTACCAGGTAGTTTTGGGGTAATTGGGGGTTGTTCCATTTTATACTGCCATCTTTGGCCTTTGTTCCACTATATACCTTTTTGTTGGGTAAGGTTACCGCAGTGGGAATCTCCATGTAAGGCGGCGTTTCTTTGTCAGGTACCAATTGTTGATCGCCCGATTTGGCGTTTACAAAAACAGCGTCTTCTACTAATAAATCATCATCACTCACTAGGTTGCCCAACATGCTTTCGCTCGCATTATTTGCATCGGCAATTTCTATTGTTATTGGCTCGGTAGGAGTAGAGCCATTTGGAAGTTTTAATGAGCCTTTTGGTAGGTAGAGTTTTACGCCATCTGCTGAAGTTATTGTAGTATCAGCGCTGTTGTTAATGGTAAAGAACTCGCTTTCAGGTAAGTAGTCTTTAAAAGGATCTTCGGGGTGAGATTTAATAATTTCATTATCTACTTTATTGAAAATTTTTCCGAAAATAGATTCTTCTCTTTTTTCTTCGGGCAAAACAATTAGCATAATGGCTACCACCATTATTAAAAAGCTACCACCACCAAAAAGAAACTTTCTAATTTTTGCCCCTTTTTTGGTTTTCTTCACATATCGATATTGTGCTTTTTTAATATCGAGTTTAATGGCTTGCCTAGAAATACCATCTTTTAGCGTTCTAAAAAACTCAGTGTCTTTTTTTAGTTGAGGATTTTGGTCCATTTCTTTTTCAAACTCTTCACGTTCGTTTTGGTCCATTTGTCCTTCTATATATCGTTCAATGCGTTCAATTTTATGTAAATCTTCTCTCATGCTTAATTTTTTTTAGCTGCCCATAAAACCATAAGCCATTTTTTTGGCACGTTCTAAGCATTTGTATTTTTGGGTTTTGGCGGTATTTACATTATTGTAGCCCAATGCATCGGCTATTACGCTCATACTCTCACGGCTGTGGTAAAACCTACGGAGTATGTCGACACATTTTTCGCCTAAATTGGCTAAAACCTGATCTACAATTTCAAATTTTTGTTCAATTTCAAACATTAAACCACTGTCTTCATGTTCTTCGGTTTCTATATTATCAGGTACCGAATCGGTATAAGTGAGTGATTTGTGTTTTCGGTTTTTATCGTACAATTTGTATTTACAAACCGAGTATAAGTAGGTTTTTAGTGATGCCGTGAGTTGAAATGAATCGGTTCTAATTTTCTCAATAAGCACCATTAATGCATCCTGAAAAATATCGTATGCTTCTTCGGCATCGCCGCCGTGTGTTACAACCATGTTTTGTATACTCGGAAAATGCTTGTACAATAAATCAAGTGGTTCACCATGATTTCCGTTCTTAATCTCAAGAACTATTTCTTGGTCGTTCATAGGCTGCGTGCTTTTCCCTAAATGGATTTAAGGGTGAAAGGTAACCCCATTGATTTAAGTATTTTGAATTTTAAATATGGTTTTATTCAATTTTACCAATGTAATACATGATGGCTTTAATATTGATATGGGCCCCTTTTTAGTTTACTGCACAGGGCAAGGGGTAGAGCATGTTTGCAACATTAATCATGTTATAAAATTGGTTTGCACCTTGGTATTTTAAACATAAAAATCAAATTTTTAATTGATGGATTTAGCATTAGTAACTTAAGTTTTTAAATTTTAGATCTGCTATAATTCACTTAAACGCAAGAGTTATTTTTTACGTTTCATCATTTCTTAGGCGCTACTTTTTACTCTTTAATTGTTTTTTGCTCTAGAGTTTTGAGTACCAGCTCATTGGCCGATATTGATTTAATTTTAAAGGTGTTATCAAACTTTCCACTCCAAAATTCATAAATAGCATGCAGTGTAGAGTCTTTTGGGTTTAGGGTCCAAACGCCATTATAATTTTTATAACTAATTGGGGGAGTACCACACCAACCCACATTTGCTCTCCTTTGCATTTTACCATTTTCGTTAAACCACATGCCTGGGTTTTTGGCTAAAAATTTTTTTGAACGTGTAAACTCATAAGTGCCGCTGCTATAATTGGTTTCAACCCAAACACCTTTAATTGCGCGTTTTAAGGATTGTTTTTCGTTGTATTTAAACGCTATTGAAAACTGAAAAATAATAATACCACAGGCAATAATTGTTAAAAATAAAAAGTGTTTACGTTTCATAAAAAGTTATATGAACTGATGATTTGTGCAATTGGATCTTCGTTGAGCACATAAAAATAGAAAAATGCACCAAGAATACCATGGGTTATTCCTAATGGCCATAGATTTTTATACTTGATATACAATGATGTAAACATTAAACCAATAATAAAAGTGGCTGCAAATAAAGGCCAAACGGGTATGTGTACCGAGCCAAAGGCCAAAGCTGTAACCCATATAATTACAATGCTTTTAAGCTTAAATTTTTTAAGATTGGCTGCTACAAAACGCATAACTATAAATTGCTGTAAAAGACCCCAAAAGGGGTAAAGCAATATTGCAATTACAAGGTGATAATTATTAATATTATAATGGTTTAACTTAGCAAAAGCTAGCATTATGGCGCCAAAAGATAAGATAAAGGTCATACAAATAATAGATGAAGCTTTTAGGCTTTTGGTAGTAAAACCAGAGTTTTTAAAGAATTGAGTTTCGTTTTTGGCTTTGTAAGCAATAAATAAAACCCAGATTATAAATGCAATTGGAATAAAAATTACCCTAAGTTGAAAACCATCAACTAATACCCATTTTAAAATAGCGGTAATAAAAACTAGCGATATTTCAAATTGCTTGTTCAACTGGTTTGCAAGTTAGTTTTAAAAAGAGCAAATGTTTATATAAAAGGAGTTAAATAGGGCTTGTGAGTGTATATTTTCAATGCGAGTACGTCTTATGAAATTTTGAGTTTTCTCCTTATATGTTCAAACATATTTATATTCTATCATTAGTTCTAGGTTTAAACTTGGAGCTACTGATGGTTGGGGCTTCGTTTTATTTAGTGCGTAAATGGTTTTATACATTGTGGATTTGCCCCATCCACAACCCTTTACCCAAGCGGGTGTAAACAATAACTCCTTTATAATCAATAATATATTAAAATATTATAATGCATAGGGTAATTGATTTAACCCATTAAAAACCAACAAGATGCAACGGATTTAAAATAATATTTGGTGATTAATGGGGGCTAAAATCACTTGTTTTTCAACTGAATTAAACTACTTACATGCAACAACAGCGCAAGGGGTACCAAAAAGCCGGGCAGCCATATATAAGGAAAAAAGGCTATGATAGTGTTGGCGGGTTCGTTCATAAACTCGCGAATGGGCGAAGGCATACTTAGAGCGGCTATGGTTACAATAGTGAGAACGGTGATTATACCAAAGTAATTCCAAGCTTTTGCGAGCCAAACTGGAACTGCCTTTTTTACAAATACCAAATAACCTACCATTGGGGCTAAAATAGCAGGCACTACATCAAAATTGTAGCCTTCAAAAGTCATTTGAACAGGAATAATTTCATTTACAAATAATAGCCACAGCCACAATTCTAATGGAATTCTGAAGGCCTGAAAAGTAATGATGAATTGTGGCGGTACAGCCTTTATAATTTCTCGATAGGTTTTGTTTCTGACTAATAATACAATTCCGATAAGGGATATAATCACAACAAAAAATGGCCTTGGCGGCATGGCATCAAAGTTTTGGAAAAAGCCAAGAAACGATAATATGGCCAACAACATGAGCCATACTATTAATATGAGCATAACTTTGCCTTGCAAGGCGGCTCCTTTTTCTCGGTTAACGTTGCCTGCAATTACACCTTTTTTAAAAAGGCTCATTAAAAAAGTAAAGCCTGCGCCAACCAATAGGTAAAATAATAATTTAAGATAAATTGGTACTTCCATTATTTAATTAAATCATTTACAAGTTGCTTAAATTCTAATTTCCATTGTTCATAATGGTGGCCTGTGCCGGGTCCATTAAATCCGGTATGTATATGGGTAACCTTATGTTCTTTATCCATAAAAATTAAAGTTGGGTAGGCAATTACACTGCTTAGAGCCGGAAGTGCTTTGGCTGCTTTTGTTTTGTCTGAGCTGCCAGCAAAAAGCAAAGGATATTCAACATTATATCTTTCTTTTAAGGCCTGCAGTCTTGATTTCGCATAAATAAAATTGTCTTTTTTCTCAAAGGCTAAAGATACCATCTCTAATTTCTCGGTTTTTTGATTTTGGTACCATTGGCTTAAAAATGCGGTTTCGTCCATACAATTGGGGCACCACGAACCCATAATTTGCACAATTACTGCCTTGTTTTTGAAGCGTTCATCTTTTAGTGTTACCGTATCTTTATTCAAATCAATACCGGTAAATTCTAAGCTTTCAAAACCTTCATTTAGGTGCGTTAGTGTCGAAGGGTCTTCAAGCCTAACCGAGCTGTCCGGATAGGCATTCCATGTTTCGTGCCAGGTTTTTCCACTATAAAAATGGCCTTTAATCATTTGTTTTGAATCTACTTTTCCGGTAAAAACAAAGGCATGTTCGCCATCAAAAGTATAAAGCTTAATTTCATTATTTAAAACGCCACCGCGCAAGTATCTATAATCACCCGTTGTGGTTAAAAATGTACCGTTTAAATCATGGCCCTGTTGTTTAAATTCACCTACCGAAACAGTACTGTCTTGTAGCATTGATTCAAAGAAAACTTTGTACTTAGGGGCAATTTTAGTTGAGATATTATCTCCTATGTCTTTGTTTTCATGCTCCACATACGGCTTCGCTGTAAAGCTTATTTCGTAATCTTTCACATAATTTTTTTTCCAATACCCTTTAAAAGTTTGCTCACCTTTAACCCAAGTGGCCGATAATTTGGTATCAAAAATGTGCATGGGCACCACCATAGAATCACCATCAAAAACAACATTTTTGATTGCAAATTCTTCATTACCATTTTTAAGAATAAAGTTTCTGGTGCTATCAATTACAAATTCAAAAGGAAGGCTATTGCCCTGAATATTGAGCGTGCCAAGATATTTTCCACTAGGAATATTAAAATGCTCTGCTTGTATTGTTGGTTTTGTTTTACAAGCTGATAGGCAAATAGCCAACGCTAAAACAATTGAAAGTCTTATTTTCATGAATCAAATATACTTATGAAGCTTTGGTAACTTAATTCACTATAAATACGTTTTTAAAATAGTTACTTTGAAAATATGCTGAGTAGAGTTGGTTTATTTATAATATTAATAGGTTTGGCAAGCTTTATGGGCTGCGGTAAAACTAGCGAACCAAGCCCTTATGATTTTGATCTGCCGAATCATATTACTTCATTTAATCAACCTGAGTATAATGTAGCTACTGTTGAAGGTGTAGCATTAGGCAAAAGGTTGTTTTACGATCCAATTTTATCAGGTAATAATAGCGTGTCATGTGCTACTTGTCATTTGCCTGAGCTCAGTTTTAGCGATGGTAAAGCGCAGCGCATAAGTGAATTAACGGGCAACAGAATACTAAGAAGTGCTCCGCCATTGCATAATGTGGCTTTTGTTGATTCGCTTTTTTGGGATGGTGGCGCTCCTAGCCTTGAGTTTTTAAATGCGGGACCCATAACGCATCTTGATGAAATGGGCCAAAATCTAATGGAATTAAATAATGAGCTTAATGCGCACAGTGAGTATCCGGTGCTTTTTGCTGAAGCATTTGGCACCGAAAAAATTGAGTTTAGCCATGTAAGCAATGCATTGGCTCAATTTATGCGCTCGCTTAATACATTTAATAGCAAATATGATTTGGTAAAAAATGGTAA
>JBMYOR010000080.1:0-8759 GCA_049599535.1 Bacteroidia bacterium
ACAAGGAGAAATCCAAGCAGATAAAACTAATTGTAAACCTCTTAATTTAGAACTATTTAAAAAGAATTTAAGTACAATCAAATCTTTTTCAAGGTCTAAACCAAATGTAGCGATTAAAACAAAAAAAGCCCCCTTGAAAAAGGAGGCTTTTATACATATTAATTAAATAACTCTTAATTCTTAAGTACCGGATATGCTGTAAATACGTTGTTTGAACTGATTTGTAATTGGTAAAGACCACTTGGTAAATCACTTATGTTCAAATGAATATTTGATTCTGACATATTTTCACTTAAAACAATTTTACCTGCCATATCAACAATTGAAACTTTAATGTTTTCGCCTGCCTTTTTAGCATTTAGGTTTACATTTAAATAATTGCGGGTTGGGTTTGGAAAAACCTTAAGCTCAAGGTATGCATTGGCTTCATTTACAGATTCAGGATATTGAGTATAATATCCATCAATATCATTTTTATCTCTTGGCAATAATTTAAAGTTGCCGAAGCTGTAATACATAATACCTTTTATATAGGCTAGTTCTTGGCCAAGTTCTAAAGTATCATTTGCAAAGTTTGACTCTAAAAATGGAGATAAATCATCAACTCTTAGCTGTGGTGTTTCTTCTTGTAAATCTGTAGCAAAAGCAAATTCTCCATAGAAACCAGGAAAATCAGGAGCCGTATCAGCTACAACTACATCAGTCCATTCCATGTACATACCTTCATACCCTTCAGAAACATCGGTTGCAGATTGAAAAGTAGAAATATCAAGATCTTTAATAGCTTCTGGTAATTCGCTTCCATCTGCTTTGGTGTACTCAATATCACTTAAATGTGTTACACCAAACTCTTCAGTTACGGTAGCTTTTGTAATCGTTAAAATATCACCTCTTTTTAACTGACTCAAACCATCACCAGCCTGGCTCGATATGAAAATTGCGCTGTACGGGTCGGTTCCATCTTGAATTACTGTTAAACCTAAATAGTTTACTGTTGCAGTAACTACGCCAGTAAGTACAATACCGTCTAGTGTCTTATCTTCATAAATTGATGAACCATCAACTTTTGGCGTCATTTGAATATCAGAGATTTTTCTTAAACCACCATCAATAACTTTAAACAATGAACCCATGCCTGATTGATCAGGACCATAACTTATATTGCCTTTATTGTCTTTAGCTTCAATGTAAAGTTTTACAACGGCTTCATTAGCTTGTTTTGGAATTACCCCTTCCCAAGTATCACCATCGGTATTACTCATGTCAACCATTTTCCAATCTACAGATTCTATACCTACAGCATAATATACAACGGCACTTTCAACTGATTCATCGTCAACAATTTCTGCAGAAACAGTAACATCATCAGTTGATGATGGAATTGCAGGCTCATAAGTAACTCCTGAAATTGTGGCTGGTACAACATCACCCAAACCAATATCTGATGGTACTAATGGAGCTATTTGGTATCCGTTATTACTTTGTACAATTACACCTCTTAAAAAATCAAGTTTAGTGCCTTCAGCAGGTGGTGCAAAATTGTTGTTTACAATAGTTGAATCGTTGTTACCATCAGTTCTGTAATAACCTGAGTAATCTCTTGTTGAAATGGTAAGTCCGTTTGCATCTTTAATAGACCAATACCATCTTGTTTTATCACTTCCTTGATATCTATCAACAACCGTCACATTCTGAAACTCTACATATACATGCTCATATGGTTCACCTGTTACCAGTTGATCTTCGCCAGCTAAATTTTTAAAAGAGTCAATGCTAACTACAGTAGCTTCAATTTCAGTTTTAGTTAAATTGGTTACCTCAGTTTCTTCATCAGTTAAATACAACTGTGTATTATTTTGATAGCTACCTAAAACACCTTGAAATTTAACTGTAAGGCCAGGTATAAAATTTTCATAAAACTTTGTGTTACGAAATAATTCGTCAAGATCGCCAGAATTATTACCTGTACCCGGTTGGGCCATTACTTCTAATCCACTCCATTTGCCCGTATGGTCTTTGCTAAAAACCATTGTTGATTTACGTGAACTTGAACTTAAGCCATAAAATCCGGGATGCATTTTACAAACAACACCTTCAATAACCAAGGTACTTGATTCGTCTTCGCCAAAGTACTCAGGGTCATCATTACCTTGGGCAAGGTTTTGATGGCTCACATACTGAATACTATCAAATTGCACCGCTCTACCAAGCTGCGCATTTGCAGCCAAAGCAGTTAAAAATACAGCAATCATGCTAAAGTAAATTTTTCTCATTTCATTTAAAGTTTAGGACAAAATTATAAGTTTAGTTTTTCTTTACTACTTAAGTATGGTAAAGGTTCCTTGAAAGGTTTTACCAGTATTATGATCGGTTACCGAAAACATGTATAATCCTTGAGCAATTCCCTGCCCTGATGCCGAAAGTAAATCCCACGCGTGTTCTCCTCCTGAAAAAACCCTTCTCGTTTCATCTCCACCAAAATCATTATACCATCTAATATCATTACCCGTATAATTTGATGCATCGTGATCAAATTGATCAACCAATTCGCCGGCCGATGTATAAATAGAAATGGTGCAAGACTCAGGTAAATTATTAAAGTACAGTTTTCTGGTTTTTGAACTTTCGCCATCCCACGCAGCATTGGTGCCCCCAAATTTCAATGGCTTCAGCAATTTTTTGTTTTGCAGCAATGGGCTCATCAAAATATTGATTATATGCAGCATAAATGATTTCAAATGCTTTTTGATAATCGGTATATACTCCTTTTCGATCTTTAACAAAATAAATATCGGTACGCCGTTCCTTAATAGGGTATCCAAAATTATTGTTTAAATAATCTTGAATAAGCAGTAAATTGTCAGTTACTATTTTATTTTCAGCGTGTTGCATTAAGGCTACTTTGTTAAAAGCTGGCCTGGTTTGGCTAGGATTAGTTTTGTAAGTGGTGTATTCTGATGTGGCTGCAAGTACTTCATTCACCAAAATGTTGCCGTTAAGGTCTACAACTTTTACATTCATTGGGTGCCTATACTTATGCTCAATACTGTAGTAGTATTTAGTTACCGTGGCAGTTCTACCGCTTTTTTGTTTTATGGTTTCTTTTTTCTTATCTACTTTTAATTGCGGCTCAAGGCTTTCGTAGCCAAAAAGGGTAACTTCAATTTTTAATCCTGTGTTTTTATCTTCAGTAAATCCTTCAAGGTTTAAGTAAGTATTTGCCAGCTCTTGCTCATCAAATATTTTTTGGTGCTCAGATTCTCTAAAATATCGGGTAGGCATTACCGGCTTGCGCGGTGGGTTGTAATAGGGCTTGCGTGGTTCGGTGTCTTTTTCTAAAATTTGTTTTTCAACTATTTTAAGGCCTGCCGATTTATCGTCGTACTCTTTTTTTAGTTTGTCGTACTCTTTCATTTCGGCGGCGTAGCGAGCTTCATATTCTGCTAATATTCCAGGGTATTCGGCAAGCCTTTGATCATAGGCCATTTTATCAGCCGCTACTAGTCTATCAAACTCGGCTTTTTCGTTGGCTTGTTGTTGTCTTATATCTTCAACATATTTTAAATAAACTTTTGATGAGTATGTTTTTACATTCGGTCCTTGATTTAGCAATGGGTATTGAATGTATTTAAAGTTTATTTCTTGATCTTTAGGACTTTGGCTATTGGCACAAATGGTGTAGGTTAGTACTAATGTTGTTAAAATAAATCTTTTCATTTTACTAGTTTTTTAATACTACAAATTTGGTTCTGTAAAGTTTTTGATCTGATTTGATAATTATAAAATAGCTGCCATTAGCAAGTGTAGAAACATCGATTATCTGCTCAGTGTGTTCATTTGAAATAATTTGTTTAATCATTTCTCTACCATTTAAATCGGTAATCACTAATCCTGATACTTTTAAATCAGCATTTTGATTATTAATGATTAACTGATTGTGTACTGGATTAGGGTATAAATTAAAACCAGCTTTTACAAATTCTTCAAAGCCAACATTTTCTTCAAAGTGGGCGGTTAAAAACCTACTTTTTGTGGCGGTATATTCCAACCTACGTTCGGTAGATATGGTTTGTCCGTTTTCGGTCCATTTTAAAAACTGCCAGCCCGCACTTGGGTCAGCTTTAATGCTTACTTCGGTGCTGCAAATTGCACTTTTTTTACCTTGAACTGAACCTGTGCCAGAAGGGTAAATTGTGGTTGAAACTTCAAATACCTTCTTTTGAAAATTGGCTACTAAATCTCGGTCTTGATCAAGTTGAAAGGTGTAGCTTGCGTTTTTCGAAACTTCTTCACCATTTTCGGTCCAATTCAAAAACTTATAACATTTTGTTCCTTTTGCTTCAACGGTAGCTGTTGATGTATTGGCGCAATTAAATGTACCCGCACCACTTGCGGTTCCCATGGTTTCGTCTGCCGAGGCCACTTTAATAGTAAACGAATCGGTAGTATAATTGGCAAACAAGCTTGAGTCTGAAACCAAATGCAATTTTAAAATGGGCTCTGTTGAAATTTCAATGCCGTTTGATGTCCAATTTACAAACTTGAAACAGGATGTTGTATCGGCATATAGCGTAAGATTGGTATCGCGAGTATAATAACCCCACTCCCAAAACGTATCGGCATCTTCAGGATTAGCTGCAACATCTAGCCATACCAGGTCAAAATCGGCTTCATATGCACCCATATCTGTATCATAGTATTGTGGGCGCTCATTTCCGTCAATATCGTATTTGTAGTTAGAGTTTACAAGGTTATTATCTCCATATTCAAAACAAGGCGAGTATATTCTTAATCTATAGTTATAATTTTTATGATGAAAAGGAGCGTCACTTTTACTAGCTGGTTTTTTAAAGTAGGGAATGTCTTTAATGTTATTTGATCCAATAGTTATACCATCTTCAAATAGGCAGTTTTTTACATCTGGCACAAAGGTTGGCGATAAATTAAACAAATCCATGGTGGCCTGATTATCATAAAAAATGCTATTGTATACCTTGGTGTTCTCGTTGGCCCTTACTGTATAAGTGCCTGATATGGGTTTGGCAATATTTTGCGCAAAGGTGCAATTAATCACTTCGTTATATCGTGTATTAAATACCGCGCTTGAGTATATGGCGGGGCAGTTGTCATCGGCTACATTACCTACAAATAGTGAGTTATAAACTCTAAACTCGGTATCACCTCCATCATGTATTGCTCCACCATTTCTAATTCTAGCCTCGTTGCCTGAAAAAATAGTACGGTCAATATGCAGTTTGGCTTCGTAAAGAGAAATTGCACCCCCACTTTGGCTAGTGTTTAAATTAAATTCGGTGTCTTGAATAAAAAAGTAAGCCGAGTTAGCGAATATGGCTCCTCCAAGGCTATTTACATCAATTCCTGTACTGTTGTTCTCAAATTTGCAGTTTGTAATCCTTACTTGCTTGCTTGAAGTTTGCTGATAAATGGCACCACCACGCATGTAGGCATAATTGTCGTAAAACTGGCAATTCTCAATTTCAAGATAAGCATCAATAATTCTAATGGCGCCTCCGCCTTTGGTAATACCACCGGCCACGGTGTAGTTGTATCCATCTTTAATCACAAAGCCATTTATTTTTGTGCCCTGTGCTGTTTTATTAGCCGTTACAATGGTTCTTATATTATCGTTGGGGTAATTTTTATCATTTATATCACCACTTAAAATGGTAAGATTATTTACTGGATCATGTTGCGATGTGTATTGTTCTGTACCGTTAAAACCACCAATAATTACACAGCCACTTGGTAATAAATAAGTTGACGTGGTTAAACTGTCTTTTGGAGAATATTGACCTTTGGCTACCCAAATGCTATCGTTCATCTGCCAATTTGTTAAGGCATCATCTATAAACATATATGCATTTGCCCAGCTTGAACCATTATTGGTGCCAGTGGCATTTTGATTAACATAAATTGTTTTTGCCCAAGCCGATGTAATTTGTGCAAAGCAAAAAATAGCGAGTAGAATGTAAGTTTTCATCAATAAGCAATTGTAGTTCGAAAATAAGGGCTTATTACCACTATCGCCGTTAATACAAAACGGTGTGTGGTAAATTTATTAATTGGTAATACGTATTTTGATTTTTTAGCACAAATTGCAACAATGTATCGCTTTTTATTACTACTAGTTTGTTCAACCGCTTGTTTTATGCCTAACGAAGAAAATGATATGCTAATAATTGCTCACCGTGGTTTTTCGTCAAAAGCCCCTGAAAATACCCTAGCCGCTTTTGAAAAAGCCATTGAGCAAGGTGCCGATTATTTTGAATGCGATGTTAGAAAAAGTTTAGACGATAAAATAGTTGTAATACATGACGAGTTGCTTGAGAGAACTACCAATGGCAAAGGCCTAGTAAAAAGTAAATCACTACATGAGCTTAAGTTACTTAGCGCGGGTTATGCTAAAAAATTCGGTAGTCAATTTGCATCTGAGCGAATTCCTACTTTAAAAGAGACCCTAGAGCTAGCAAAAAAACAAATAAAGGTTGAAATTGAGATTAAGGCGAAAGGTTTAGCCAGTGAGGTGGTTAAGTTGGTTAGAACGTTGAATATGGAAAATGAAGTAATCATAATTTCTTTTAATTATGAAGAAGTGAAAAAAGCAAAAGAATTGGCGCCTGAAATAGAAACGATGTATTTAGTTGGCGCTTTGTGGGGAAAAGAAGAGCTTAATCAAACCAAACTAATTGGAGCAGAATATATAGGGCCAAGTGGGATACCTTCTAAAAGAAAGATTGAAATGGCACATAAAATGGGTATAAAAGTAGTGTCTTACACTATTAACGATGAGCAAACAATTAAAAAAGCAATTAAGCATGGGGTAGATGGTATTGCTACCGATTTTCTGGATAAGGCAATGAGTTTAAAATGAAATAACAATTACATATTTATTCAAACTTAAACCTGAATAAAACTAGAGTTGATTCGTGTTTGAATGAGCTTGGTTCTAAATTGCGCTCGATTTGTCAAAAAAAGAACTCCACTCCGAAAGCCATTTAGTAGAAAGCAGGGAATATTGGTGGAACCCAGATTATTTAAGTCTTTTAGCTGAGCGCCTTGATATTAATGAATGTAAAAACATGGCCGATATTGGTTGTGGCCAAGGTATGATGTCGCTTTTGTTTGCGGAGCATTTACCAAAAGGAGCCAATGTTACGGGCATTGATAGCGAAAGTAGATACATAAAAAGAGCCATTCAAAAGGCCAGGAAAGTTGCTAAACGCACCGAAGTAAATCTGGCTTTTGAACAAGGAAATGCTGAAGCTATTAACCTTAAAGATCAAAGCCAGGATATAGTTTTTTGCCAAACCTTGCTCATTCATGTGCCTTCGCCTGAAAAAGTGTTGGCCGAGATGAAAAGATGTACCAAACCCGGTGGCTATGTGGTAGCTATGGAGCCCAATAACCTTGCAGCGAATTTGGTTTTTGATAAGTATTTGCAAACTGACTATAAAGTAGAAGATATGCTTGACTTTATGGAAATTAGGCTGCGATGCGAAAAAGGTAAAAGAGCTCTTGGCGAAGGGTTTAATAGCATTGGGGATTCCTTGCCTGATTTATTTAAACAAGCAGGCTTAGATGATATTGAGGTATTTATATCTGATAAAGCCTTGAGTTTGATACCACCTTATGATACCCGCGAAAAAAGAGTTAGAGCAGCCCAAATGATTGATTGGATTGAAAACCAAAGCGCCGGCTTTGGCTACGATTATAATTGGCGTTACTACAAAGCAGGAGGTGGTAATAAGAAAACTTTTGATGCTCATTGGGAAAATGTAAGCCATTACCAGCAACAGCTATTACGAGAACTTAAAAATCAGGAGTGCTTATTAAGTGGTGGTAACCTAATGTATATTGTTAAAGGCAGAAATGGGGAAAGAGCAGGGGATTATTAATTTACTTTTTGCAAGATCAATACTGCCTTATTTTCAATTGCTTTCCAATTACCCGAATCCAAAATTGATTCAATCTTTTGTTCAAATTCAGCATCTTTTAAAGGGTAGGTATTAGACCCTTTGATATGTAAGATATATTGTGCGTTTTCATAATAAGGAAAACGAAATGCTTTATCTCTAAAAGACAATCGGGCTAAAATATTTGAAGTAGCACATATACTTGCATCTTTAGGAATCATATTTATGGCGCTACTTATATCACTTCGGTTAAATGAGCATTTATAGTGCGCAAGGGTGAAAAACTGACCCTTCTCATTTTTTGGCCCTTTGGCAGAAATGGATAATGTTAATGAAGTAATCAAAACCGAACAGAATAAAACTAAATAGGCAGCCATTGGGCTCCATTTTACATGTTTTATTCGTTTGAAAAATAGTATAATTCCAAATGAAATTATAGGTAAGGTTTCAATAGCGTAATGGTCATTAATACCCCAAATTTGTGTTCTCACATTTAGCATCTTTTGTAAGAAAACAGGAATTAGCATAAGCAATAAAGCAGGTTTTCTGAAAAGGAGAATACCGCCTGAAATTAAAAAGTAAATCCAAAACTCTCTTTTGTAAAGTGAAGATCTATCAAAACCCGGCCTTGAATCCATCCATAGGTATTTCAAGTATTTAAAAGGGTTTGTTAATAGATTTGAAATAGCATCAGAAGTTGAATTGCCAATTACCGCATAATCTAGTGCCACCTTGTTTTCTTGTCCATTTAATGGCATTACTAAATCAAGAATTACAAAAGAGTATCCCAAAGAAAACGCACTAGCCATTAAAAGCCTTTTCCAT
>JBMYOR010000081.1:0-8755 GCA_049599535.1 Bacteroidia bacterium
GTAACAATTGATGCAACAGATAATGGTTGTCCGTTACCCACTACTAATAGTACCACGTTCTATATTAAAGTACTTGACCCACCTATATATCCAAAACCTGCTGATTTTTGCGTAAAACGATTAGAAGGCGATTCGCTCCAATTGAACTGGAAACTTGCTGAATATGGATCATATTTTGGTGGGATAATTATTGAGCAAAAGCTTGAAGGTGGTAATTGGCAAACATTAGATTCAATTGGCAAAAAACAAATAAGAACATATAATTTATCGGTTGCGCAAAATGATGAGAAAAATGTATGTTTTAGAATTACGGCTGTAAATATTTGTGGAGTTAGGGGAGAAGTAAGTGATTCGTTTTGTAGTGTATTGCATGTAGGTGTGCCCCCGTTGCAATCTCAATTGCTTAATGTAACTGTAAACAACGATGAAGCCATTGAACTTTCTTGGACTAAGAACTTAGACTTTGATTTTAATTCATATCAAATATACCGTGCTATAAATGGTGATTTGTTTGATTACTATTTGAAAATTGAAGATGCCGATCAAATACAATATGTTGATGAAGATGTATTGGCCGATTCAAATTATTACAGTTATTATATAAAAACAATTGACGATTGTAATGATAATAGCCCCAAAAGCGAAACGGGTTCTTCGATTCTTTTAAAAGGAAATATTAGCGCATACAAGGATTCAATTTATTGGACCAAATTTGATTTATGGTCAACAGAACAATACGAAATTAAAGGCATAGGTAGCCCGAGTAATTCTAGTTTTACTGATTTTAATGATGCAACTCAATTTTATTACGTACATGTTTTGAGCGAGAATAATGATGGTAAATGGCAATATAGAATTAAAGCAGAAAATACTGTAAGTGGGTTTGAGAGCTACTCAAATAGCCTTGAACTTACACAAATGCCAGTAGTTTGGATTCCCACTGTATTTAGCCCCAATAATGATAATCTAAATGAGATTTGGAAAATTAATGCAGATTTTGTGAGTGAATATTACTTACAAGTATATAACAGGTGGGGGCAAAAAGTTTTTGAAACCGAAAATCCAAAAGATTATTGGGATGGGCTTAATGCTTTTGATGGAGTGTACCTATATAAACTTACATACAGGGATTTAACTGGCAGAATAACCTTTAAAACAGGCTCGGTTCATATTATAAATTAGGCGCATTAAAAAGTACAAGTGCGGTTACTATAAAACCTGATAAATAACCACTGTAAAGCTCGGTATTGGTATGTGCGTTTAAATACAATCTTGAAAATCCAACTAATCCGCCAAGTAATACTACTGCAATAAAAGGGTAGTAAAAAACATTACCATAAGTAAGTAATAAATATAGAAATACTGCAACAAAACCGCCCCATCCACTTGCATGTAAACTAATTTTAAATCGCAGACTAACTACAAAGGCTATTATCATGCCGAGTATTATTGAAATCAATACCCATTTTAAATACTCAGGTAAAAACTGCTGCGGAAAAAAGAAATATGATAAAGTATACACTACCGTAACTACTAAAATTGTGGTTCGGCGCTCGCTCAGGTTTTGTGTTACAAGGCTTCTTTTACCTAGTAATAAAAAAATTACGGGCAAAAGCGCGGTGTTAAAAAAAACAATACCTGTAATAAATGCAATTCCTTGAACCGAAACACTTAAAGGGTAAGGGAATAACCACCAGTAGGCTAAATACAAGTAAGTAAAAAGAAAAATAGGATGAAGTAAGTATGAAATTAAATTGGCTAAGCTTTTCATCTAAAGCTCTTTTCTTAACCGCGCCACCGGAATACTAAGTTGTTCGCGATATTTTGCCACTGTTCTTCGAGCTATATGGTATCCACTATCTTTTAATTTTTCAGTGAGTTCATCGTCGGTTAGTGGTTTTGACTTGTCTTCAGCACCTACAATATCTTTTACTTTTTCTTTTACTTCAATGTTCGAAACTTCGGTGCCATCTTCGGTAATAATTCCTTCAGAGAAAAACTCTTTTAAGCTATAAATACCATGATCAGTTTGAACGTATTTACTGCTTGCCACCCGAGATATTGTTGAAATATCCATATTGATTCTATCAGCTACATCTTTTAAAATCATAGGCTTAAGCTTGCTCATATCTCCAGTTCTAAAAAAATCAGGCTGTAGCTTTACAATGGTTTGCATGGTTTCCATCAAGGTATTTTGCCTTTGCTTAATGGCATCAATAAACCATTTGGCGCTATCGAGTTTTTGCTTAATAAACTGAACTTGTTTTTTTTGTTCTTTTGATGCTTTTTTAGCTTCCTGAAAACCTTTTAGAGTGTCTTTATAAGATCTACTCACTTTAAGCTCAGGTGCGTTGCGTTGGTTAAGTGAAACCACTAAATCTTCACCCCGTTCAGTTACCATAAAATCAGGCGAAACATATTGGGTTTTTACTTCGCTTTGCGATTCGCCAGGTTTAGGGTTTAATCGTTGAATAAGTTCTATTGCTTTTTTTAATTCTTCAGTATCAATTTTTAACGATTTTAAAAGTTTATCGTAATGCTTATTGCCCAGCACCTTAATGTATTTGCGAACAATTTTTAAAGCTAAATCTTTATACGGATGGCTTGGCATTCTATTAAGCTGTATCTCCAAGCATTCTTCAAGACTTCGGGCGGCTATACCAGGCGGATCGAATAACTGAATTTCAAGAAGAATTTTTTCTAACTCTTCTTCAGTTGTTTGCAGGTTGCTTAAAAACATCATATCATAGGCAATGTTTTTAAGGGGGCGTCTAATATAGCCATCATCTTCAATCATTCCGATTAAATGGCGAGCCACCTGAGTTTCGCGATCGTTTAAACGTGTGGTGTTTAGTTGAGACTCGAGCCTACTAAACAGGGTTTGAGCACCTGCGTAAGGTATTTCTTCGTTTTCGCTATCGGGGTCATGAGAATAGTAAAAGCTATCATTACCATCATCATCATTCATGTAATCGGCTACGTCAACATCGTTTTCCCACTCGTTTTCTTTCTCGTAATCCGATTCATTATTTATATCACTATCATAGTCTTCAGACTCATCTCCGGTTTCAAGAGCAGGGTTTTCGGCAAGTTCATCATCAAGACGATCTTGCAACTCAGTAAGGTTGAGCTGCAATAATTGAATAAACTGAATTTGTTGCGGCGATAATTTTTGCAGCAACTTCTGATTCAGACCTTGTTTTAGCATATTTGCATTCGCTTTTCGAGTTCAAATATTAGCACGAAAATTAACAAAAGAACCTTTTTAGTAAACTAATAAAATAATGGAAATTTCATCCGTTCCTTCTGTAACTATTCAATCGCTTAGCGATTACAATGATAAAGAAATTCAACTTAATGGTTGGGTGCAAAACATGCGTCAGGGCAAAGGTTTGGCCTTTATTATTGTAAGAGATGGTAGCGGGTTTTGCCAATGTGTAGCATCCGAACAAGCACTTGGCCAAGCCGAGTTTTCAAAAACAAACAACCTTACTTTAGAAAGTTCGCTTACCGTAAAAGGTAAAGTGGTAAAAGACGAAAGACAAATAGGAGGGTATGAATTACAAATTACAGGCATTGAAGTACACCAAGTAGCCAAAGATTATCCTATTTCTAAAAAAGCACATGGAGTTGATTTTTTACTTGATAAACGCCATTTATGGCTCAGAAGCAAAAGGCAATGGGCAATAATGCGTGTGCGTAATCAAGTCATTTTTTCAATCCATGAATTTTTTCAAAAAAATGGTTTTGTGCAAATGGATGCCCCCATTTTTACCGGAAACGCTTGTGAAGGCACTACTGATTTATTTGAAACCGAATTTTTTGATCAACCGGCTTATTTGAGTCAATCGGGTCAATTATACGGCGAAGCTATGGCTATGGCTATGGGCAAGATTTACACTTTTGGTCCCACCTTTAGGGCTGAAAAATCGAAAACCAGAAGACATTTAAGCGAATTTTGGATGATTGAGCCTGAAATGGCTTACTATACCCTTGAAATGACCCTAGATGTAATTGAAAACTTTTTGCAATCAATTATAACTAATGTTTTAGAAAAATGTGAGCTTGAGCTTGAAGTATTAGAGCGAGACACAACCAGCTTAAAAAATGCTCTTAAATCTTTTGTTAGACTCTCGTATAAAGATGCAGTTGCTATTTTAAAAGGAGAAAAAGATGTTGATGGCAAATATTCAATACAGCTACTCGAAGATGATTTGGCAAAGGCAAAATCACGTTTAGATCAAGTTTTAGCTGAGGCTACTAATCTTGAAGCTCAAATCAAAAAAGGAGGCATTAAAAAAGGTAAGCTAGCACGTATGGACGCTGCGGTTCAAAAACTTAAAGCTGAACAAAAGGAGCTAGAAGAATCTATAAGGAACATACCAACTTGGATTGAGAGCGCTAAGAATTTTGAAGATGGGGCTGACTTTGGCGGCTCTGATGAAACGGTAATTACTCGAATGTTTAGTACACCGGTAATGGTTTACAATTGGCCAAAAGCTATAAAAGCTTTTTATATGAAAGAAGTAGATGGCGAGCCTAGTTTGGTAAAAGGTGTAGATGTTTTGGCACCTGAAGGATACGGCGAAATTGTAGGCGGTGGTGAGAGAGAAACCGATATTGATGTTTTAGTTGATAGCATTAATAAACATGAATTACCTATGAGCGAATTTGAGTGGTACTTAGACCTTAGAAGATACGGCAGTGTGCCCCATGCAGGATTTGGCTTAGGGTTAGAGCGCTTTATTACCTGGATTTGCAAGATACATCATCTAAGAGAGGCTATACCATTTCCAAGATTAATGGGTAGGCTATTACCATAACCTAATGAGTAAGAAGGTAGTTTTTGTGGTTCAAGGCGAAGGCAGAGGCCATTTATCCCAAGCCTTGGCAATGAAAACTATAGTTACCGAATTAAATTACAAAATCTGTAAAGTTTACGTTGGGCGAAACTCTCAACGTAAACTTCCTTCATATTTTACGCAATCCTTTAGTGGCTTAATAAGCGAGTTTGCAAGCCCCAATTTTTTAATTGATCAAGACGGTAAAGGCATTAAGGTAGCTAAGTCTCTATGGCATAGCTTTTTAAACTTGCCTAAATATATTTATAATTCTATATGGTTAGCAACAGGCATTAATAGGCAATCACCTGATTTAGTTATTAGCTTTTACGAACCATTGGTTGGTTTATCTCAAATTTTTAAAAGAATTAAGGCACCAATTGTTACGTTAGCGCATCAATACCTAAGCTTACATCCGAGCTTTCAAATGCCTAAAAAACCTAGGTTTGATAAAAATGGTCTTAAAGTATTAAGCTATATTTCTCAAATTGGATCAAGTAAAGTATTGGCACTTTCTTTTTATGAGTTTGAAGATTGTATTGAGAAAAAAATAACGGTAGTACCACCACTATTAAGAGATGAGGTAGTTGGTCTTAACCCTGAGACTGGAGATTTTTATTTAGTTTATCTATTAAATAGGGGGTATGCAAATGATATAATACAATGGCAAAAGCAAAACCCTAGCTATAAATTAGCTGTATTTTGGGATAATTATGAAAAACCGAATGAATTTAACCCCCAAGTTAACCTTTGGTTTTATCATTTAAATGCTCAAAAGTTTTTATCAAAAATGTCAACTTGCAAAGCCTTAATATCAACAGCTGGATTTGAATCGGTAAGTGAAGCACTGAGTTTAGGTAAAAAAGTAGCAGTAGTACCTGTAAAGGGACATTACGAGCAAAAATTAAATTCATTTGATGTGCTCGAAACAAGAGCAGCTTTTCGAAACGATGAATTTGAAGTTGACAAAATCATGCTGGGTTTATCAAAAGTTGAACCCCCCACTATTAAAACGCGAGACTGGATTAAGTCTGGTAATATTAAGGTAAAACAAGTATTAAGTCAATTTGACTAATAGATTACTTGTACCGTACCACTTGTACTTCTTGATTCTTCATCCTTGCCAAAGGCGTCGATTACATAAAAATAAGCGCCTTCAGATACCAATTTTCCGTTATAAGTTCCATCCCACCAATCATAAGGATCTTCAGTTTCAAAAAGTATCTGTCCCCATCTATTATAAATACTCATTTTAAAGCTACTTATCAAAAAGGGGTGTATTTCAAATTGATCATTAAGCAAATCGTCATTAGGTGTAAAAGCATTTGGTATGTAAATGTTAGAGTAGCAAGTATCGGTAGGGTCAATTTTTACTAAAATAGAGTCGATAGGGCCAACACACCCTTTTGAAGTTCCATAAACAGTAAGGTAAACATCATCTACTACAACTCTATAAGAAATGGTTTCGCTTGTATCTTCAGTGCTCCAAATATATGTTTCAGCTCCATCAGCTTCAAGTAACACTTCACGACCCTTACAAACAAACACTGTATCATTCTCTCTTTGCGAGCTTGCTAAATGTGCGTATGCTGTTGGCAGCTGAATCACATTTACGTCTACAAAACCTACAGCATCTCCGCAAGCTTCACCATTAGAAACTTCAACCCTGTATGTAGTTGGTTTTTCAGGCTTAACTAAAGCAGTTCGTTTTAAATTACTCCCTAAAATATCATCACCAAACCATTTATAAAATTGTGCACCTTTGGCGCCAATTTCGGCAGTAGCTCCATTACATATTGTGGTATCGCCAAAAGTAACTGCTTGTATACCAGGTAGGCTGGTTATTAAAATGTCATCTTTACTTATACAGCCATTACCATCTTCTACACTTAATTCGTATAAAACAATAGTATCTTTTATACCCTCAACGGTGATGTCTTTTGCACTAGGGTCAGTAGTGATTCCAAAGGTTGGGCTCCATTCAAATTTGTAAGGTTGTACTCCTTCAAGTTTTTCAATTAAAATATCAACTGTTTCAGTAACGCAAACAAAAGTGTCTGAGCCAATATATAATTCAGGCGGGTTGTTTACTGTAATCTTTACTTCATCTTCGGCAGAGCATTGATTTTCGTCTTCAACATGTAAGGTTACGGTTGTAGAGTTGGTCAAGTTTAAAATATAAGGGTCTGCAATGCTTGAGTTATTCATTAGCGCTGAAGGGGTCCATTGATAATAGAAAAAGCCTGTCTCGCCATCTAAATATGCAGTATCGCCCAGGCAGATTTCAATGTCATCTCCTGCATCAACTGTAAATGCGGGAATTACCGTAACCTTAACAGAATCTTCAATAGGACAAAAGCCATTTGATGCGGTTACGTAATAAGTAGTAGTTTGAGTTGGACTTGCTGCAGGATTTGAAATATTGGTAGCTGATAAACCTGCAGTATTTCCAGTCCAGTCATATGTAATGCCACCGGTTGCCAATAATTGAGCTGATTCGCCAGCGCATATTTTAACATCATCACCAGCATCCGTCTCGGTTAATGGTCTTACAATAACTTTTACCGAATCGGTAACTGTGCACATATTACCATCGTCGGCCACAACATCATATCTAGTGGGTTTAGTAGGCCAAACAGTAGGGCTACTACTTGTATTGTCGTTAATAAAGTTATTTGGTGTCCATTCGTAATTTGTAGCTCCGTTTACATTAATAGTCACTGAATCCCCAAAACATATATCTTCATCACTGCTTACCGAAATAACGGGGTACGGATAAACAGTAATTTGCATGGTGTCTGTGCTAGAACATGAGCCTAAATCGGCCTTGAGTATGTATTCGTATGTTCCGGGCGAAGTTGGCTTTGTAATTGGGTCAGCAATATATCTATTGGTAATAGGGGCCGTACTGGTCCATTCAAAAAACTCGTTATATTGAGCGTTAAGTTGATATTCATCCCCAATACACATTTCAACGTCATTACCAGCAAATGCTTTATTATACTTACAAGATTTAACTTCGGCCTCAATATTGGGTCTAATACTTACTGCGTCAAACTTAGAGTTGGTAAAAGTTAAACTGCGCTTTCCAGATTCTTCAACAAGTCTAATTTCAATTCCATAGTTACTTCCTGGGTTGTTAACCCAATAATTAACAATGTCTTTTATGTTTACTCTAAAATCTTCATCTCCGATTTTAGATCCTGAAACTCTAATTTGGCCTACTGTTGTGGTCAATGGCATTCTGTAAGGAGCAATTAGCGGGATATTATTTTCTGACCATCTTAGCGTATCCTTTCCCCATGGATCAACAATTCTCGAAATGTAAAAGTCATTTGCGCCACTGTCAACTCTATGAGAATCAAGCGTATTACCCGTAAAATTTAAATTGAGGTAAGCATTTCTGAACTCACAAAAGTTTTTTGAATCAAAATTCATATCCCATTTAATGTAAGACCTAGTAACAAGATCTTGTTTTGAATTGAATGCTTCTGAAGCTACAATTAGTTTTTTGGTATTACGAACAATCATAGAGTCATGCCCTAATCCTATACTATCAGTTATACGTTGGGCCGAAATATTAACCCAATTGTGGTGGGTAGAAGGGGAGATTGAGTAGTCACAAATTTGGCCATTTGATTGTGTAGGAATAATCCCAAGCAACAAAACGGCAATAATTAATAGTGAGTAGGAAGTATTGTTTAGCATATAGTTGTACCTGTAGGAAGTTGCCAAATTTACATCTTTGCGCATTTTGCAAAAATATAATCACAACTTTACATATATTTTAGAAAATGAAAAACTGGATTAAGGCTGCTGTGGCGGCTATTGCACTATCTGCAGCGACTGTTCAAGCAGCAACAGAAGTAAAAGTTGGCATGTCGGGTCGTTACTTCCCGTTTACCTTTGTTCAG
>JBMYOR010000082.1:0-8754 GCA_049599535.1 Bacteroidia bacterium
ATCCACTCTGCACAGGAGTTCTCATCGAGATTATAATCGCGAATTTTTAGCCCGATATCATTAATAAGTTCCTTAGCCCACTGCTTTTCTTCTTCAATAAGGTTACCTAACTTATCATGTTCGTTGTCATTCGAGCTTTCCGTTTCTTGGGATTCAACCTTAGTTTCTTCAGTTGCATTCTTTTTGTCAGAATCAGAAGAGCAACTAGAAAATGAAATGCAGCAAATAAGGAATAAAAAGAGTCTTTGGGCCATAATCAAATGAGTTGACTCCAAAGCTAATTGAAAAGGATGTTTAACGTATTAAACACATGCTTGGAATCAAGCGTTTTTGCTGCTAAGAACCATCACTAGTGGAAAGCTATTGTAACCCCCAATCAATTAAAATTTCATTTGCCCTTTGAATTGTGATGTTCCCTTTAAAAAATTCAGGTTCTTCATCTTCTATTAGCTCACCATCTAAGAAAGTACCACAATCAAAAATGTGTCTATGCTTCCTATCAATTGTATCAATATCTGCGTAGAAACTTTCAGGTTGATTCATTGCATCAGTTAAATATGTAGTCGTTAACCTGATGTGTTTATCCCCGTCAATTGGATTTATGAACTCATCAATTTCTCCAGCATAGAAGTTTTTCCAGAAAAACAGATGGGTACCAAAGTAAACTCTCTTCTCAAGGTGATAAGGTTTGTTGTAGATAGAGTCGTTTGAGTAGGTGGTAATATTGGCTATTTCACGATTTAAAATAACATCTCTAAACAACGCAATAGAGTTTAGGTAATGCTTATTCCATTTAGTCAAATCGAGCTTATTGAAAGAATCGATTTCGTAAATACCAAGTTCTTTTCTTTCGGCATTAAAGTCTTCATCATAGGCTTTATGAATCATGTTTTGACTTAGATAGGCAATTAAAAGAAGCAATAGAAAAACGGCTGAAAAAGCCGCCAATACTCTTTTTATATTGAATATGACCTTTGATATTGGCATACACTTTTACGGCCAATAAAAGTCGGAAAAAAATTTGACCTATTCGAAGTGTTTTTCACAAGTGAACTAACTGGGATTGCAATTGTAACATATTCTACACATGATTAAAAGCAAGCGTTTTTTAAGGCAAAAGCTGCTCGATTCAACCTATCTAGGGAAATTCGGGAATCGAGTGGCAACTATGAAACAAGAAACTCTAAACTGAAAACTTCAAACAAGAAACTCACTATCCGTTAAACCGCAGCTGGTTTGCCAACCACAATTTCAACTAGCTTATCAACTGTGTAATCGATTTCTTCAATAGTATTAAAGCGGCCAATTGAGAAACGAATGCTGGTTTTGTTTGGATCAGCTTTTATAGCTTGTAATACATGCGAGCCAATGTTACTTCCGCTGCTGCAGGCCGAACCACCTGAAGCCGAGATACCCGCAATGTCAAGGTTAAAAAGCAGCATGTCGCTGTCTTTATGATTCGGAAAAGCAACGTTTAAAGGTATGTAGTTAGTACGTCCTTTGTAATCACCATTAAAGCTAACCCCTTCAATTTCGCTTTGTAACCGCGAAATAAAGTGATTTCTCATGGCCATAATATTGGCTTTTACTTCATCTTTCTCAGCTAATGAAAGTTCAAGAGACCTAGCAAGGCCTACAATTCCAACAAGGTTTTCGGTACCGCCGCGCATGTTGCGCTCTTGCGCGCCACCATGTATAAAAGGTTTTACCTGTATGCTATCATCAATAAAAATAAATCCAGAACCCTTAGGGCCGTTAAACTTATGTGCCGATGCTGCTAAAAAATGAACACCGTGTTCTTTTGGCTTTACATCCCAATGGCCAATGGTTTGCACTGTATCGGTATGAAAATATGCAGCATACTCTTTACAAATTCCGCCAATTTCTGAGAGGTCAATCATATTACCTATCTCATTATTGGCGTGCATTAATGAAACAATGGTTTTTCGGTCTTTATTCTCTTCTAAAATGGCTTTTAGGTTGTCAGTATCTATATGTCCATTTTCGGTTAAGCCAACAAGGCTAACTTTTACCTTGCTATTGCATTGGCCAATATGCTCAGATGTATGCAAAACCGCGTGGTGCTCAAGTGGTGATGTAATAATGTGATTACAACCAAGATCGTTAATAGCACAGTTTAAGGCCATATTGTCGGCTTCAGTTCCGCCAGAAGTAAAGAAGATTTCACCCGGACCTACACCAAGTGCATTCGAAACTTTTTTGCGCGATTTTTCAATTAATGTTCTTGATTTACGACCATGAGAATGTATTGAGCTGGGGTTTCCGTAATTCTCTTTTAAAATTCTGGCCATTAATTCAATAACCCTATCGTCAATCGGGGTTGTAGCTGCGTTGTCCAAATAAACCTTCATACTTTTTATCCTTTAATAATTGCCTTAATATCTTCAATCAATTTTGCCGCTAGGTTTTCAGCTGTAGTTTTTGAGCTGCTTTCAGAGTAAATTCTAATTATAGGCTCGGTATTCGATTTTCTCAAATGCACCCATTCGCCATCAAAAATGATTTTTACACCGTCAATATCGTTTATTTCTTGCTTGTTGTATTTCTGCTTAATTTTAAGTAAAATACCATCTACATCCATACCTTCTTCAAGCGATATTTTGTTTTTAGAAATATGGTAATTAGGATAAGAAGCCCTGATTTGACCTGCGCTTTTATCAGTTTTGGCCATGTAGCTTAGCATTAGTGCTACGCCAATTAAGGCATCTCTACCATAATGAAAATCAGGCACAATTACCCCGCCGTTGCCTTCGCCACCAATTACGGCGTTGGTCTCTTTCATTTTGGTTACCACGTTTACTTCTCCTACAGCAGCAGCTTGGTATTGGCCACCGTGTTTTATAGTAATATCTTTTAGCGCTTGGGTTGATGAAAGGTTAGAAACCGTATTGCCTTTTCGTTTTTGCAAAATATAATCGCTCACCGCCACTAAGGTGTATTCTTCGCCAAAAAATACGCCATCTTCTTTTACAAGCACAAGTCTGTCTACGTCGGGGTCTACACTAATTCCCAAGTCGGCACCTTCTTTTTTAACCGTATTAGATAAGTCGCTAAGGTTCTCAGATAATGGCTCAGGATTGTGCGGAAAAATACCACTTGGCTCAGTGTAAAGTTCTACAATTTGTTCAACTCCAAGTGCCTTTAATAATTTAGGAATTGCAATTCCACCGGTTGAGTTTACTGCATCTAAGGCAATTTTGTAGCCTTTTGCAGCAATGGCGTCTTTGTCAACAAGGTCATACTCAAGTATGCCTTCAATATGTTTATCAATCCAAGTATTATCAATGGTATAGCTGCCTAGTTGGTCAACTTCGGCATAATCAAAATTTCCGTCTTTAATTAATGCTAATAGCTCGTTTCCTTCTTGTGCCGAAATAAACTCACCTTTTTCGTTGAGCAGTTTTAAAGCATTCCATTGCTTAGGATTGTGGCTTGCGGTTAAAATTATTCCGCCGCCGGCTTCTAGCCTTGGTACGGCATATTCAACAGTAGGGGTGGTGCTTAATCCAAGATCAATTACATCAATACCCATGCCCATTAAGGTGCCAACTACTAGTTGATTTACCATTTCGCCGCTAATTCGAGCGTCTCTGCCAATGGCCACTTTTTTAGGTTTACCGCTATTGTTAAGTACTGTGCCATAGGCCGATACAAAGTTTACAATGTCAATGGGTGTAAGCCCCTTGCCTTGTTGTCCGCCAATTGTTCCACGAACCCCAGATATAGATGCAATTAAAGTCACTTGTTTGTTGTAAATAGTTATGAAGCCACGAAGATAAAATGCAACTTCATGTTTTTTGATGTAATACTTGTATTTGGTAAATCTTATATAAGAAATAGGCCTTGATTAGCACAGGACTTATTTTTGATGGTTAAAACCCACGTATATTGGACTGGTTTGGATCTGACTACTATTTGAAGTTATATAAAAACAGAAATCACAAAGAGGCGGAACAGTTTTTAGACACGCTTTTGAATTATTTAGATGCTCCAAAAAGCAGTAGGGTAATTGATGTATGCTGTGGTAGGGGGCGCCATTCAATTTATTTGTCAAAAATGGGTTATCAGGTTTTGGGTATTGATGCAGCAGAAAAAAGTATTGAATACGCTCAAAAATATGAGCAGCCAAACTTAAGGTTTAAGGTAAAAAACATTTTGTCGGAATTTGCTGATAATGAATTTGATCTTGCATTAAATGTTTTTACAAGCTTTGGTTACTTTAATAACGACAGCGATAGCTTTGAGAGTTTGAATAATATTGGCAAAGGGCTTAAACCTAATGGGCAATTGATAATTGATTATTTAAATCAAAACCATGTGGTAAAAAATTTAAAGCCAGCGGATAATATTTTAATTGATGGGGTTGAGTATGATATTAAGCGCTGGGCTGATAATAGGTTTATTAGAAAAGAGATAAAAGTGGTTGATGGCCAGGCTCAGTATATTTTCAATGAGCAAGTAAGAAGATTTGATTTTAATGATTTTAGCAAAATGCTGTTAAAAGCTGGGTTTAAAGTAAAGGCCACTTTTGGCGATTACGGTTTGCATAAGTTTGAGTACGAGCAATCGAGTAGGCTAATTATTCATGCCGTTAAACAATAAAATGGCTTTTAGCGAAATTGTACCTTTTTACCCTGAATGGAACTTTGATTGGTTTATTCTTATAAATAACGAATGGACTAACCCGGCCGCTGAAGCTATTTTACCTTGGCTTAGGCATAAGTTATTTTGGGTGCCACTTTACATTTTTTTGGCTTTTTTCTTTGTAAAAAGACATAAATTTAATGGCTTTTGGGCATTGGCAGCTTGCGGCGTTTCATTCGCTATTTCAAACACATTGAGTGCCGAAATTATGAAACCCTTGTTTGCCCTTGACAGACCTTGCAATGACCCCAATTTTCTTGATCAAGTAATACTAAGGGTTAATTGTGGTCCTGGAAAAAGCTTTCCATCGGCACATGCTACCAATCATTTTGCTTTAAGTTTTTGTTTGATTACTATGATGTGGGCAAAATATAAAAAGGCAGTAATTCCACTTTTTTTATGGGCAGCCGTGGTTTCTTATGCTCAAGTTTATGTTGGCGTTCACTATCCTGTGGATGTTTTGGTAGGTGGTGCTATTGGTAGCGTTATTGGCATTGGGGTGGGATTGGTTTACAATAAAGTGTTTGGGCTTTAGCTATCAAAACACTCATCTCGCTGTTTCAATGCTCCTGTTTTAAACATTCACCACGCTGTTTCGCTGTATCTGTGTCGCAACAACCACTAAGCTGTTTCGACGCTCATGCGTCGGAACGAGATATCAATAGGCGCTCCTGCGCCGTTTTTCGATGGAATGAATTCCATCGTTTCTGATTTTTTACTTTTTGGTCAATCTCGTGAATGAATTCACTTGATTCTGATTATTTCAAATTGAATTAAGGTACTGTGTGACTTTAGACCTTGAACCAAGTTTATGAGAATCGTTTTTATTCTTTTATAGGGGTATCGGGAATAATGCTACAAGACATTTTGATGGAATCCCGATCAAGTACGGTACACGGTGAGTTCCATCGTTTCTAATCAGTAATGAGCGATTTCAATCGCTCGCCCTAAGAATGAAATAAGCTAAAAACTCATCTTTTAACTTTATGCTACAACTCCCGATACCCCTATTCTTTCAAGTTAAGGAGTTAGGTAATTAATTTTAAACTTCAATTTTCTCCCGTTAAATGGCACACCATGGGATTCAATGAGCCTATAACTTTTCAATTCTTGCGAATTTGTAGTTTACTTGATTATTTTTTCTTTGCTTAAAAACCAAAAATAAATCATCATCTAGTTGGCGTATATTGTTAAAAAGTGGGATGTACTTGTCTTTTGACGGTTCAATTAAAACGTCTTTAGTTACGTTTCCTTCATTGTCTACCCTAACAATAAAGGTTGCCTGATTTTTGGTGTTTAAGCCATTTTTAAGGTCTTCTAATTTTTTCTTACCCTGGTTCTCAATGTTGTCGTTAAACATAAAGGTAAGGTTACCACTAACGCTATCAACTTCTAAATAGAATGATGCCCCATCAGATGAGCCATAGGTTTTCTGGTATTTTGGTATTTTTTGCTTCCAAGTAAGGTTGCCTTCTTCATCAAAAGCCAAAACCACAATACAGGCGTAATGAAATGTATTTGTTGTTGTATTATTTAGTGAAGAATAATACGATTGATGAAAATATTGCTGACCAACCAGTAAATACCGATTATCTTTCATATCAATCTTTCGGAAGTAATTGTAGTGGTAATAATCGTTAGCGTCGAACTTGTCAATCAAAAATGTAGATTCAATGGGCGAAAGTTTGAATTTAAGGTTCTTCTCTTTCTCATGTTCCATTGGATAAATGAGCTTAAAAAAACCCATTTCTTCGCTAGCGATTTCTTTATAAATCCCAGTAATTAATAATTCGTTTTTATTCTTTGATTCTGATACTGAATGAACTCTGTAACTTTTACCTTCTGGGTTTACAGTATAAATGAATGGTGTTTCTCCTTTTTTGGTGTAATGATTTATTTCTACTCTGTTAGGATCTGCTGTTGATGATCTTTTTTCTTTAAAGTTAGTGAGTACTTTTATTATTTCTAAATTGTTGGTTGTATAGGCAAAAGATGCTCTACTATTTTCTACCTTTTCAACTTCAGCCGATTCTTTTTCAGAAAGTAGTTTGAAATTATCATCAAATAAAAGCACTTTGCTAATGCTCACACCTTCTTTATCTGTTTGTGAAAATGATAATCTAAACTGCTTTTCTTTTTCTAAGTAATAAACCATCAATCTTTCTTTCCGCTTCATAAAAGACCTGCCTATAGACCCATGCTCTGGTTCGATGGTAAGTAGCTCAATCGGGTTCTTTTCAAATTTCAATGTAGCTTTATCCACCTTGTCAATCCAAATGGTCATGTTTTTCCCTTTACTTGTTCTATACACCATGTATAGGTCTTTGTCGGTATTTACTAGGTCAAGTGGAATTCCATTTTTGGGCGAGACATCAAGGCTTTTTAGTTTTCCATCGCCAAGGTCTTTTTTATATAGTGTTAATGCCGCTTCACCGAGATAAATGCTTGAAGCACCTGTTGAAAAGTAAACGAAATCATTCTCAATAAATCGAATACGCATTCTCGCTAAATCTTTTACCTTAAACTCTTCATAAGTAGTAATCTTATAGTTGTCGGCAAGATTCTGAGAAATGGCTAAAAATGGTAGCAATGACAGGAAAATGGTGCTGGTTACAAGATTTTTCACAATTAAACTTTTAATTTTTCAAAATTAATGTCATGGGCTTTGGCTGTGAAAAATGGTTTACAAAAAGTACTCTGAATGGAATAATATGATTGCGCTCTTTCGCCACTTTTTCATGGACACCCAAACAAGTATGGCACACGCTGAGATCCAACGTTTTTGATTTTCATTTTCGATTTTTTACCCTTCTCGTGAACGATTTCACTTGATTCTGATTGCTTAAGCGGGATTAAAAAAGGGTTCATTGTAATACTAAACAATACCAAGTTCTTTTTAATGTTTGCAATCATTTCGATAAAAGAAATCTCGTAGTTGAATCATGATTCTCATTCAAGATCTCTCGCTCGCTCGAGATGACAAATTAAAATAGTCTCGAAGCCTAGATTGAAAAGATATCGACCTTTAAACTTTCACTCCCTTAAACTTTAAACTTCCACACTCTCTTTGGTATTTTCGAAGCTCAAAAACTCAACTATCAATGGAAAATCAATTCATACTTACCGAAGTAATAGCAGAAGATAAAATTGCCATATTAAGGCTTAACCGTCCTAAAGAGCTTAATGCGCTAAATCTTGAATTAATGGGGCAGTTGCGCGATGCCTTGGTTGCTTGCGATGCCAACGAAGACGTAAGATGCATAATTATTACAGGTAGCGAGCGAGTTTTTGCTGCCGGAGCTGATATCAAGCAAATGGCAGGTAAGGGCGCTATTGATATGTTGAAAATTGACCAGTTCACCACTTGGGATACCATTAGGAAAACCAAAAAACCAATAATTGCGGCAGTATCAGGTTATGCTTTAGGTGGAGCATGTGAGCTTACCATGCTTTGCGATATGATAGTAGCTTCAGAAACCGCACAATTTGGCCAGCCTGAAATTAAAATTGGTGTAATGCCAGGCGCAGGAGGTACCCAAAGATTGCTTAGAGCCGTTGGTAAAGCAAGAGCCATGGAAATGGCCATGACGGGTAGGTTTATCTCAGCTACCGAAGCCTACGATTATGGCTTAATCAATAAGATTGTTCCTGTAGAATTGTATTTAGATGAAGCCAAGAAAATGGCTAAAACTATTGCATCAATGAGCCCATTGGCCATTGAAGCCATAAAAGAAAGCATAAACCAAGGTGCTGAAAGCTTCTTGCAAGAGGGGTTGCGATTTGAACGCAAGAACTTCTATATGCTATTTGCCACCGAAGATCAAAAAGAAGGAATGAATGCCTTCATTGAAAAACGCAAGCCTGAGTTTAAAGGGGAGTAGGAATGCATTCAGTTTTTATTAAACAATCTTAACATTATACTAGGGTAAAAAGTAAAGTCAATTTTTGGCAAGGAAATTAAAAGCGATAATTTTGCAGTCGATAAAAATTCTTATTTAAGAAATTGTTTTCAATAGCTGATATTCAACATACGCTCAAAGAAGGTGGACTAAAAGCCACCCATCAAAGAATTACCATTCTGCGTGCTTT
>JBMYOR010000083.1:0-8724 GCA_049599535.1 Bacteroidia bacterium
CAGTGGCTAAAAAAGCAGGGTGATTTAAAAAATCTAAATGCCTATGTGGATAATAAATCGTGGGCTTATTATTTCTAAAATAACTGGCCACTACACTAAATGAGCTATTGCAAGTAACCAAAACATCGGCCTTTACAAAGGCATTAAATATATTAGCTACTTGCAGTTCGCTAAACTCATCCCGGTTTTCTCCTAAATGAATTTTTACATTAAATTTATCAGAAAAAGATTTCACCACTTCTTCAGAATTCAATTTTTCGGTATAAATATGAAAGAGCACCTTTTTGGCTGAGTAACTATTTTCGATTTGTTTTATTATACTTTTAAAATACTCAACCGAAAACATATAACGCAACACTTTTGAGTTTTTCTGCTGTTTTTTATAATCAACCCCGCGGCTAATATGTACGGCCACATTAATTAAATCTACGTCAAACTCAATTGGCCTATTTGGATTTTGAATTTTAAATCCAGTAGCTAATTTTTGAATTAGTGAGCCATAAATATCATTTTTAACAATACCCTTTTTTTGCCAATTGTATATCTGAAATGGGTGTACTCTGCATGCATTTGAAAAAAAAGCATACCTACGCCTTGATTTATATAATAGTTTACGATACCTAATTAAAAACTTAAAATAATTATTATACCCCCGCCACTCTGGCCCCGTAAATTCAATGGTTCTATAACCTTTTAAAATATTTTTATCATAGGCTTTATAAACATGCTGTAAGCCCGTAAAATCTAGGTAATTACCGTTGCGCCTATGTAAATAAGTTAATTTAAAGTATTTACTAATTATAATGCCACCCAAAACATCTTTGATCTGGTGCCCATGATTACCGCCTGAATTTTGTTCAATTAATGCATACATAAACCCATCGCTATAAGATTAAAAATTACCGGCACAGTTTCCACCAGTCATTATGCACTTAATATTTCGTTCTAATATTAAAAGTACCACTGCATCGGGTTTTTCATCAACAATAATTTCAGGATTTAAACGGTATTTCCACGAGTCGAATATCTCTACTAAGTTGCCCACATTGTGCTTAAGGTGTGGTGCTACCAGCCTACCAAAAGAGTCTCTAAACCACAAAATTTTAGGCAATGTGCTGTCTCTGTAATTTATTGTTCTTATTTCATATTCATCAGGATACACAAATTTTTCAGGTGGGGTATGGCGTTCATTGGTGTCAATTTCTAAATCATAATCTACTTGTATACGCATAGGATATTGAGTTTCGGTAAGCTCAGTTTCTCGCCGTAAGTACCTTGCTAAGGCGCCACCTTTGTTGGTTTTTTCAATTACATTATAAGCTGAATACGGATAAGGATCGGGTATTTGGGCAAAATACTTTTGCAATGAGTACACCATTTTAGTGTAAGCCGCATACCCACCAACAGCATTCCAATGATTATCAGTTTTTTGATAAACAGGATACTCGTATTTACTTTTTGAATCAATAAGCCAATCAGCCAAATCTATAACTTCTATTCCGTCAATAGTTTTGGCTAAAGCCACCAATTGTTCTACCTGAATACTGTCTGTTAATTGCCTAATATGAAAAGGCAAATTTTCTCTATAAATTCTATGCTTATTTGGTGCAATAAAAATAACGTAGGGTATACCTTTTTCTTTGGCAAAATTGGCGCGTTTGGTTAGCTCCGCCCTACCTATTTTTATTTGCTTTGGGGTAAATTTATTTAAGCCCGAAAAGCACTTGTAAGGTTTACCTTTCATATAAAACCAGCCCTTAGTCCCAAAAATCACTTTATCAGGCATTGGCGATACACCCAAAACATCCATTTTTATGTAATGACTGGCATCAATAAATTGGTTTCGCCAGCCAAAATGATCGGCCCAGTAGGCATTAAACTCGTTAGGCAGCTTATCAAGTTGTTTTAAATTTATTTTTGGCACTGGGGCCAGCTCTCTATTCTCACTATCAGATTGAGAAGATGTATTAAAAAACGACTTTGCAAATGGCAAACCAATCACCATTAAAAATGCACCTGCAAAGGCTATTTGTATCCACTTTTTTATCAAAATCTAAAATATATAAAAGGGTTATACGTATTGGCCGATAAAAAAGCAATACTAGTAAAGAGTAATAGCAGCAAACCAACATATTTAATGGGCATAAAGGCAACAAATTGGTTTTGATTCTCAAAGCTATCAGCTAGGTAACTATATAATTTTTCAAAAATGCCAAACATTGAGAGCGCAGCAATTACAAAAGCCAATAAAACATCAAGGGTAAGTAATGAAAAAGCTTCGTTTATGTTTAACGATGTAAATACGGCAAAGAATTTAGCAGTTAAAATAAGCGCAACATCAAGCCCCTCAGCTCTAAAAAAAATCCACCCAACTACTACTATTAAAAAGGTATAAACCTGAGCAATAGGTGCAGGTACATTTTTAAGCAACTTTGCAAACCCTACTCGCTCAATTACTATAAATAAACCATGAAAAAGCCCCCAAATTAAAAAGTTCCAGCTTGCGCCATGCCAAAACCCAGTGCATAAAAACACAATAAATAAATTAATATATACGCGCTTTTTTGTAACCCTATTACCGCCTAATGGAATGTACAAATAATCTCTAAACCAGGTAGATAGCGATATATGCCATCTCCGCCAAAACTCTTGAATACTTTTGGCTAAATAAGGAAAATTAAAGTTTTCTTTAAACTCGAAACCAAACATACGCCCTAAGCCAATAGCCATATCTGAATAACCCGCAAAGTCAAAGTAAATCTGGAAAGTATAAGCCAATACTCCAATTAGCGCTGTGGTTGGGCTAATTTCTGCTATTCTACCGTCAAAAACATCATCGGCTATTACTGCTAAGGTATTGGCAATTAAAACTTTTTTTGATAGGCCAATTATAAAGCGTTCTGCGCCTGAAACAATCATTTGTAAGCTCCTTACCCTATTTTTTAATTGAACAGCAATATCGTGGTAGCGTACAATTGGGCCAGCAATTAACTGCGGAAACAATGATATATATAGCGATAAGTCAACAATACTTTTTTGAACCTTGGTGTCGTTTCGATAAACATCAATTAAGTATGAAATGGCTTGAAACGTAAAAAACGAAATACCAATGGGTAATTTGATATGCGGTAAAGGTATTTGTGTACCCAATGCACCATTTATATTCTCTACAAAAAAATCTGAATACTTAAAAACAGCAAGTACTACCAAATTAAGGCTAACACCAATGGCTACTATTCTTTTTCGGTTGGCTCCTTTTTTATCGATTAATATACCAATGGTATAATTTATAAGTAACGAACCAATTAAAATTAACGAGTAGCTAAAGCCACCCCATGCATAAAAAAGTAATGATGCAATGAGCAACCAAATATTTTGCAGCTTGCGGCTTAGTAAAAAGCTTACTATTAATACAAGGGGCAAAAAGCAAAATATAAATACTGTTGAACTAAATACCATTTAATTAATTGGTGGCAAAAGTAGTTTTTAGCCGGTTGATTTTGTTTTTACTGGCATTGTGCACTAACCTAATTTGTATACTGAGTATTTGATGCAAAAAGCTTAAATTGAGAAAAGGCATAGCTAATTAACTTATTATACAAACATCTTTAACAGTTTACCATTAGCCTTTTAGCTGCTTATACCTTTTAACCGTTGCTGTTAGTGTTGCCGCAAGGTGCTCAGATAATTCATATGACTGTTTTCGATAATAATTTATATTCTCTATCAACCGCACTTCCGAATTATTATCATCGCCACGTTTAAGCTCAAATAATAGGTTAAATACACGGTGCGATAACTCATTTGACCATTTTAAACAATCAAGCTTTTCGCCATCGGTGGTAATAGGCGAACTCCATAAAGCCCTGTTCATTACCGTAAAATCTGAAAGTAACAATTCATAAAAAAGGCCTTTATCATCTAACGATTTTTCTGATAGCCATATACTGGTTTCTCTAAGGGTCATACTTTTATTAGTTTGATAATCTTTAAAAACCTTTAATTAAAATCATTTTAAAAAAGGGCGTTTAAATGACTCACATTATTACTGCCAAACAATCCAATCTTTGGTTTGCTCTAAACTATCTTCAATATTATTAGGTAGCAAATGGTAAAAATCTAAACCTGTAACCTGCTCAAGGCTATCGATACTAACCACAAAGTTGTAAATAGGATCTTTTAGTTTTTTGTTTGGCATTAAAAAAGCAATGCACTTTAGTTCAGGTTCTGAAAAATCAGCAATTATTTTATAATAGTATTCTGGAATAGATACGCCATTTTCGCCAATTGTAGGTAACCCATCGGTAAGTACTGGCCCCGTAACCACATACAATAAGGTATCGGTCATAGTCCAGTTTCTTACCTGCTCTTCCAGTTTTTTCCAAATTCCGCGGTTAAAACTTGGCTCTTGTGGACTCATATTACTCATATAGAAAGATTCATCCATTATTTTTTGATTTTTGCTCATATCAGCCGCAGGTGCCAAATGCCCTCTATCGTATCCGCTTTTTTTATAATCATTTAGCTGCGCACTCTCGGTTTCAATATCAGGATCCGCTTTAAAATTGTCTTTTCGTTTTGCCCCACCTTTTACTTCGCTTTGGCTTAATGTATAGGCTACCCACTCGGCCTGTTCGTGTTTTTCGTTAAAACTTAAGGTATATGCCAGCCTTTTGATAATTACATCATCAGCATTTGTTTTGGGTAAAACCAAGGCTTCGCTTAAAACTATTGGTTCATCAATTTTTTCTACTTGTTTTTCTGCTTCAACGGGCAAATCATCAACTGCATCAGGTTTAGGCAATTGTATTGGTTGTACTGATTGTGAATTGATATACCATATACCAAAGGCCACAAGCAACAAACCCGCAATTATCAAAAACTTTTTCATGCTCCAAATATGGTTTAATTAGCTTCAATATGCCAAGAAATAAGTTATCGATAAATTTTAAACTTTCTTTTAGCCCAAGATAGTTGCTGAATAAAAAATTGTTTTATCTTAGCCACATCTTTTCAAGATTACAAAATCTTAGAATAGGTCAACGCAGTTAGTCCCTTTGCGGTCAGGTTTGGGAGGTCCTGACCGCTTTTTTTTGCCCAAAATTTCAGCTAGCAAAAAATGTCCCTAAACGAAATCATTTTTGAAATCATTTGGTTGGCGGTACTCACAAGCCCAGTTCTCATACCCATTCTTTTCTTTTTTCTGTTAAAGAAAACAAAACCAATATTTAGAATTTTAATTGGAATAGTTACAGGTGTTTTAGCCTCATTGGTTTTTTACCTGATATTATTTGAGCTCGTAGTAAGCTTTAGGATTTAACTTGATTCTTAAAGAGTATATTGGCTATAATATTTAAAGCTTAGAATAATTCTCAAATTTTCATTGATGCGAGCGATTGAAATCGCCCGCTACTGATCAAAAACGATGGAATTCATTCCATCGAATTGAATGATGGCATAATTACCGATACTCTTTTGAAGATGTAACCTTAACAAAAGCAAAGAACCCTGCATTAAATAACAGCACTGTTTGCCGTAGTATTAATCTCATTAATCATAACATATTATTCCAAATCATCAATTTCTAAATGAGTTGTCTTCATTTTTTAATTGTAGAATTACCACTTATTCTCGGTTCAAAACTTTTCAAATTTCCAAAGGAAGGCTTGTTATTCAAATCATTTTCATCTACAACATATCCGATTAAAGATTCGAATTCACCATTATCATAAGCAGTCAATATTTCATTGATCCTTTTTGCAATTTTCGTACTCTCATTCGATGAGTACTTCTCCAATAATTCTCCATCTAACCAAGTACCTTTAAAAAAATGGACCGTGTATTGGCCATCTTTACCCCCATACCATCCAAGGTCAAGATGAAAATTTTCATTTTCAATTAATAACATGTCTTCCAAGCAATAAATGAAATTGAATTTATCGTCATTTGATGCTTTGCTTAGATGCTCTATTTTATAGAAATCATTTTTAGATACTCTCCATCCACTTGGAATCTCAAATTCGTATAAATCATATTTATTTGTTGCCATTTGAATTTCTTGATAGTACGACCAAATACAATTATCCTAGTTTCACGATTGCACCTTGCTTTTGAATATGATGTTTGAAATAATGCTGAGCACAATTATCCCCATACCAATCAAAGCAGGCGCAGTATAAACCTCGCTAAATTCAAAAAACCCAATGAGCAAAGCCCAAATTACTCCAAGGTAAGTAAGCAGCGAAACATTGGCAACGTTATCCATTTGGTAGGCTTTGGTCATAAAAACCTGAGCGTATTGAGCAAATACCCCTGCAAGCAAAAGCATTCCTACCTCAAACCAAGTTGGGGTTACCCAATTAAAAAGCAGATAAACGCCAGCAATAGGAATGGTTATAAAAGGGAAATAGAATACGATAACAATTGGGTCTTCTTTGCCTTTGAGCATACCAATTGTATTGTAAGCTAAAGCGGCGCCAATTGCCCCTGTAATTCCCACAAGCATAAGCCAAAGGTTTACCGTTGGATCAAAGCCCTTAATAAGAAACACGCCGCCAAAAGCCGCAGCAAAAAACAACCACTGTAGCCATTTAACATTTTGTTTTAACACAAAAACAGCAATTATGGTGGTAAATATGGGCGACAAATACTGCAGTGTTACCGCACTTGCTAATGACATGCGCTGAACAGTGTATATGTAAAGCGTTAAGCCAATGAATCCAAAGATTCCTCTTAAAATTAGTAGTTTTTTATGCGTACCAAAAGGATTGAGCTTTTTGCGCTTGATCACCACCCAACTTATACTTAGGGTAACTAAGCTTCTAAAAAACACCACTTCGGTTGCGGGTATTTCGCCAACGTATTTTATACACCAATTCATGCCCGCATACAACAGCGATGCAAAAACCATATACTTTACGCCTTGGCTCAAAAAGTAACCGCAGAATTCACGTTATTCTCATCAAAAACTTTTTTGAGAATATCGTTTACGCGAGCATTTACATCGTGTCTTATTGAGTTTTCTTCATCAGCAACTTTTAAAAACAAACCATTTAATGCCCTTTGAGTAACATACTGGCTCAGCGAGTTTGATTTTACTTGCTCAAGGCCGCTAAATGGAATTTTAGCTGCCATATTGTATTTATCAATTAAGGCTTTGTAGGCACCATCGGCCGATACATCTTTTACAATTTTACGCCCTAATGAAGCTTCAATTTTTGGCATAAATTTATTATAAAGCTGCTTGTAGGTACTTTTACGTAAATAATGTGTAGCTGCAGAATCGTTTCCTCTTAAAATGCCCACGGCATCAGAAATACTCATGCTCGTAATGGCGTTTTTAAAAATTGGCGCTGCTTCAGTTGCTGCATCTTCTGCCGCTCTATTAATCAACTTTTTTGTTTCGTCAATTAGTTTATCGCCCAATAACGGAACTTTTGATATGTTTTTAACAATAATATCAGCCTCATGGGGAAGGCCTATTTGCACCTTTTTATCTTTATAAAAACCATTGTTTCTTGATAAACGTGTTACCGCCGTGTCGGTACCCACCCTTAAGGCTTCTTTTAATCCTTTGGCTATTTCTTCTTGACTAAGTACTGGTAACTGCACTTGACCCAATATTTCTTCAAGTATATCGCAACTACTTAAAATTACTAATGATGAAACTATTGCCAATGCATGAAATTTAAAACGTGCTAACATTATGACCGTATTTTTGCTCCAAATTAAAAGCAAAGCTATTTAAATGGCGCAAGACCTAAGCCCTTATTATTTTATTATTGACAATGCCATGCGGGACCTTGGTTTGGAACCAAGTGAAACTCGTGGCGAAATGAAAGGCCAATGGAATCTGGCCTACGGAGAAATTACCTTAAATATTGATCTTTGGGAAGTTGAAGAACAAGATGGTAAGATTGTTTTTCAGGTTCAAGCACCACTTGTAATGATTCCGAAGAAGAAACAAGGTGAGCTCTACCGTGAGCTTTTAGAAGTAAATTACATTTTATACAGTGTAGCCATGAGCGTGGTTGACGAAACCGTTTATCTAAAAACCATGCGCGATGCAGGCGCCATTAAGCAAAAAGATGTAGTTGATATGATAGAATATGCGGGTTTTTATGCCGAGCATTATCAGAAGGCTTTGGCCGATAAATACGGTTGTAAAAAGCTGTAGGGCTGGTTAATTGTAATCTATTATTGAGTTATTGGTTTTATTAAAAGTGGAAGGTTAAAAGGTTAAAAAGTTTTGCAGCGAACCATTTTAGCTTTTTATCAAGAGTACAATTCATCTGTTTTCAAAACCAATTGAATTGATTTGGGTTTTTATAAGCAATAAGCCCATTTTAATTGAAAACCGTTTTTACCATAGGCTCTGACCCCAGTAACGATATTGTACTTACAGGAAAGTACATAGAACCTTTTCATGCAAGAATTGATAGAAAAGGAGAAGAGTATTACTTGCTTGATATTAGCAAGCATTTTGGGGTTACCATCAACAATGATAGAATTACTGAAGCCACTCTTTTAAATGGTAAAAGAAATGTAAAAATTAGCACGCATGTTTTTCATTGGCAAGATGAACTTGAAGATGTTATAAACCCAAAAAGTACCGAAAGCACAGACTTTTATTTTAGCGACTTTTTAAGATGGCGCGGAACTTTAGATCGAAAAACTTATAGATATATTATGCTACTTGGTGTGGTGTCTCCCATTCTTGTATTC
>JBMYOR010000084.1:0-8705 GCA_049599535.1 Bacteroidia bacterium
CAAACCTTAAAATAAATCAGGTTAAGAAAGTAAATATTAGCCGAATGAAATGCGAGTTATACTGTAAATTGATATTCGCATTATTATCATCGAATGTTGCAGGAATTTGCAATTATCATCTTATTAAACAAGATGGCTCAAGGAACATACGAGTGAGTTATCCAAAGCTTTTTAAATTTCTAAAAACGAAGCTATATAAGCTCAAAAAAGCTATAATCAAAGATTTAGAATCTTGGGTTATAAATAAAGTTATCCCAATTTGCAAAAAGCTTTCGATTGAAAAGAAAAAAGATAAAACGCCAAGCTTTATTATTCTCGATGAAGTCTATTTTGCACTAAGTTAACGGCTATGCCTGATTAGGGAAGGGCTGGGGATGGGTCTAAACCACTGACATTTCACCTGAACTCAATTTCCTTCCTTATCACTCCGAGCACATTTCCAATATTAATCAACTCTTCATTTTTAAACCTTAAGCTTCTAAAACCAAGCTATTCTAAAATTTCATCTCTATTGGCATCGTAGTCTTTTTGAAAATCATGAACCTTACCATCAAGCTCAACAATCAACTTCTTCTCAAAACACAAAAAATCAGCGATAAAGAACTCTTGAGTTGGCCATGTTTGATAGATGATTGGCTGCTGACGAAGAAACTTCACACCTAATTGTTTCCTCCTTAAGTGTTCCCAAAGCTCGTTTTCGAATGGAGTCGCATTTTTCCTGAGCTCACGTGACAGCTCCGCAATTTTTCCCATCTACCAAAAATAGTTTTCAAGCCTTTGGCGCCAAACCATTTCATTACTGTGGTTTCAACCCTATCCATCTCGCATTGCGAGCCACCTTTCTCTATGCAGGGAAAGGGCGTTTTTAGCTCCCTTCAATGGTTAGGAAAAGCCTGTGCCGATTTATCGGTAGGTTGGGGATGGGTCTAAACCACGACATTTCTTTGCAGCGTTCTTCTCATCCATTTTGTCAGTACCCAAATGTCAAAAATGGTAAATTTTACCGCACTATTTAAACGGCATTATTCATGTAATGGTGCTTTTGTTCAACTACAGAACAACCGTTTCTTATTTTTGCCAACCGTTCGGCGTATGCCAACCAAAAACACTATTAAATGCTCGACATAATTACAAAAGGGATCAAGAAAATTTTCGGTGATAAATCGGAGCGCGATATTAAAGGCGTAAAACCCATTGTAGAAAAAATAAATCAAGAATTTAACAAGCTTAATAACCTTAGTAACAACGAGCTAAGATCTAAAAGCGCAGAGCTTCGCGAAAGAATTGCAAAGCATGTAATGCCATTTACCCAGCAAATTGAAGAGCTCAAGAACAAGGCACAGCAAGATGGAACCGAGGCTAATGAACAAGAAGAAATTTTTAAGCAGGTTGATGAGCTCATTAAACAAAAAGATAATGAGTATGAGGTAATTCTTGAAGAAGTTTTACCAGAAGCCTTTGCTGTAATGAAAGATACCGCTAGGCGATTCTCAGAGAATGAAGAAATAAGAGTAATAGCCAATCAAGCCGATAGAGAATTGGCGGCCACCACTGATTTTGTAAGCCTTAACGGAGACGAAGCTATTTATAAAAACAAATGGCAAGCTGCGGGTAGCGAAATTGAATGGAATATGGTGCATTACGATGTGCAGCTGATTGGAGGCATTACGCTACACCGTGGTAAAATTGCCGAAATGGCAACAGGTGAAGGTAAAACATTGGTAGCCACCTTACCATCTTACCTTAATGGCCTAACCGGTGAAGGTGTACACATTGTAACCGTAAACGATTACCTGGCAAGGCGAGATTCTGAATGGATGCGCCCTTTGCTCGAATTTTTAGGTGTATCAGTTGATTGTATCGAATACCATAAACCACACTCGCCAGGCAGGGTTAAAGCCTACACGGCCGATGTTACTTATGGCACCAATAATGAGTTTGGCTTTGATTACCTGCGAGACAATATGGCACACGAGTCAGAAGACCTTGTGCAGCGCAAATTTCATTATGCCATGATTGATGAGGTAGATTCGGTATTAATTGATGATGCTAGAACCCCGTTAATTATAAGTGGCCCTACATCAAAGGCTGATCAAGATCACGAGAAATTTTATGCTCTCCGCGGCAGAGTTGAAACCCTAATGAATGCCCAGAAAAAATACTCACAAGAGTGTTTGCTAAAAGCCAAAAAGCTAAAAAAAGAAGGTAATGATAAAGAAGCGGGTCTTTTCTTATTAAGAGCCTACCGTAGTTTGCCAAAAAACAAGGCTTTACTCAAGTATTTGCAAGAAGATGGCATAAAAACTTTTTTGCAAAAAACTGAGAATTTCTATATGCAAGATCAGCAAAAAGAAATGCCTACAGTTGATAAAGAGCTATATTTTACCATTGAAGAAAAAAACCGCCAAGTAGAACTTACCGATAAGGGTATTGAGCTAATTACCAAACAGGGCGAAGATTCAGATTTCTTTATTCTACCCGATTTGGCGGGACAATTATCACAGCTTGACAATCAGGGCTATGAAATTGAAGAAAAAACCCAGAAAAAAGACGAAATACTTAGAGACTACTCAGTAAAGTCAGAAAGAATACACACCATTAATCAATTGCTAAAAGCTTATACACTTTTTGAAAAAGATGTTGAATACATATTGAGCGATGATGGTAAGATTAAAATTGTAGATGAGCAAACGGGCCGTGTAATGGATGGCCGTAGATACTCTGATGGCTTACACCAAGCTATTGAAGCTAAAGAAAATGTTAAAGTTGAAGGTAGCACCCAAACCTTTGCCACGGTAACGCTTCAAAATTTCTTTAGAATGTACCACAAGCTGGCAGGTATGACCGGTACAGCCGTAACCGAAGCAGGAGAGTTTTGGGAAATTTACAAACTTGATGTAGTAACAATACCAACCAATAGGCCCATTGTTAGAGACGATAGAGATGATATGATTTACCGCACGCGAAGAGAAAAATTTAATGCGGTAATTGATCAAATTCAAAAATATACTGATGATAACCGACCTGTTTTAGTAGGTACCACATCGGTTGAAATCTCAGAGCTACTATCAAAAGCACTGAACTTAAGAAAGGTAAAACACAACGTACTTAACGCCAAGCAGCACCAACGAGAAGCTGATGTGGTGGCCGAAGCTGGTAAGCCAGGCACGGTAACCATTGCCACCAACATGGCGGGTAGGGGAACCGATATTAAGCTAGCTGCGGGCGTAAAAGAATCAGGCGGTTTGGCCATAATTGGTACTGAACGCCACGATTCGCGTAGGGTTGATAGGCAATTGCGTGGTAGATCAGGTAGACAAGGAGATCCAGGTTCATCAGAGTTTTTTGTATCACTTGAAGATAACCTTATGCGCCTTTTTGGTTCAGAGCGAATAGCCAAAATCATGGATAGCATTGGCATGAAAGAAGGTGAAGTCATTCAGCATTCAATGATTAGCAAATCAATTGAGCGTGCGCAGAAAAAGGTTGAGGAAAACAACTTTGGTACGCGTAAAAGATTGTTGGAATACGATGATGTGATGAACAGCCAAAGGGAGGTAATATATACCCGTAGAAAAAATGCCCTAAATGGCGAAAGGCTGCAAGTAGACCTGAACAACATACTATACGATTTAGCTTTTAACCTAGTTGAAACCCACCAAAAAAATGGCGATTATGAAGAGTTAAGCATGGATATGCTCCGCGTTTTTGCCATTGAAAACCCAATAAGCCAAACTGATTTTGAAAACGAAAAGGCTACCGACCTTTCTGAAAAGCTATACACTCAACTATATGATGCTTATAAACGCAAATCGGCAGCAATAGCAGAGCAGGTACTACCTGTTTTAAATAGAATCAAGCAAGAAAATAAAATTACCGAAGACAATACGGTAAGGGTTCCTTTTACTGATGGAACAAGAATTTGGGAAATAAAAGTTAAAATACTTAAGGCAATTGACACCCACGGCAAGCACGTAATAGAAAGCTTTGATCGCGGCGTATCGTTAGCTACTATTGACGAGCTTTGGAAAGACCATTTAAGAGAAATGGACGATTTAAAGCAATCGGTTCAAAACGCTCATTTAGAGCAAAAAGATCCGCTTTTAATCTACAAATTTGAAGCCTATGAGCTTTTTCAACAACTACTTGACCGTGTAAACAGGCAAACACTTGAGATGATTTTTAAAGGCCTTATTTACACCGAAGATCATCAGCAGGTACTGCAAAGAAAAAAGCCAACCAAAAGCCAGCCTAAATTAAGCGAAAATCGCGGAGCCGAAAGCAGTGGCAATAATGAGAATTCACAAGCCCAACCGCAGCAACCCGAAAAAAAGCTTGAACCCGTTAGAGTTGGAGAAAAAATTGGAAGAAACGACCCTTGCCCTTGCGGTAGTGGTAAAAAATACAAACAATGCCACGGCCGTAATGCCTAAAAATTTAGAATGATTAAAAACCTAGCAGCCTACTTAGATCAAACCTTATTAAAGGTTGAAACCACCGCGCCAATGGTTAAAGCGCTTTGTGAAAAAAGTATTGAACATAAAATTGGCGGTGTATGCATTCCTCCCTTTTTTACGAATACTGCTAATAAAATTTTGGCTGAAACAAGCACCAAACTGGTAACAGTAGTGGGGTTTCCGTTTGGTTATACCAACATTACTTCAAAAGCTGAAGCTACCAAAAAAGTAATTCAAGATGGTGCCGATGAAGTAGATATGGTAATGAACATTGGCGCCTTTTTAAATGAGAACTTTAATCATGTGGCTGATGAAATCGAAAGTATAAATACGCTTTGCCATATGAATGATAAGGGGCTTAAGGTTATTATTGAAACATGCCTTTTAAGCCACGACCAAATATTAAAAGCGTGTGAAATTTGCGCCGAAAAAGAAGTTGATTTTGTAAAAACATCAACTGGTTTTAATGGCCAAGGTGCTACCATTGAACACATTAAGCTTATGCGCTCGGTTTTACCTAAAAGTGTAAAAATTAAAGCATCAGGCGGTATTAAAGATAAAGATACAGCCTTAGCTATGATTAATGCGGGTGCCGATCGAATTGGAACTTCATCTGGATTTGATATAATAGAAGTATGAAAAAAGTACTATTAGTTGCACTAAGCTTGTTTGCAATTGCACCTTTTGCACTTGCACAGCAAGAGTATTTACTTATACCTGCCGACACCCCAGGCACCATTGTAATAAACGAAGGATATAAGCTAAAACAAATTAGCAGTCAAAAAATAAAGTACAATAGAGTGGCACGTTTTGATGGTTTTAGAATTGAAATTTATCAAGGCAATAACCGCAAAGAAGCCAAAGAAACCCTCGAAAAATTTATTGAAGAGCACCCTGAAGTGCCTGCCGAAATGGTATTTGAAAACCCATACGTTAAAATTAAAGTGGGTATTTACCGAAACAAGCTCGAAGCTCAAAACCTTTACTATCAGCTTAAAAAAGAATATAAGGGCACTAAAATGGTTCACGGAAAAGGGCTACAGTTTCCGCCATTAAACAACCATCCTAAAAAAGAAGATCCCGAAATAAAAGTTAATCACGTAGAAGATTTTTAAAACACGCTTATCACCCATTTCAACGTATGTTAAAAGAGCAAATTCTAAACCTATCGCAGGCGTATTTTGAAGAAATCAGGCAACACCGAAGGTATTTACATGCACATCCCGAGTTGTCGTTTCATGAATTTGAGACATCGAAATACATTGCTGAATTTTTAAAAAAAGAAGGTATTGAATTTGAAACTGGCTGGGTTAAAACTGGCATTGTGGCTACTATAAACGGTAAAAACCCACATAGTAAAACAATTATGCTTAGGGCCGATATTGATGCCTTACCCATTTTTGAGCTCAACTCCGTTGATTACAAATCAAAAAATGAAGGCGTAATGCATGCATGTGGTCATGATGTACATACCACTGCAATGCTAGGTGCTATTTTAATTTTAAACGATACTAAAGACCAATGGGAAGGTTCTGTTAAAATAATATTTCAACCTGGCGAAGAGAAACTTCCAGGTGGAGCATCATTAATGATTAATGAAGGCTTATTTCAAAAACACCCAGTAACAAACGTAATTGGGCAACATGTTTTACCTGAGCTTGAAACCGGTAAAGTAGGCTTTAAGGCCGGTAATTATATGGCCAGTTGCGATGAAATTTACATTACCGTAAATGGCAAAGGCGGCCACGGTGCACTTGCTTATAAAACAATTGACCCCATATTAATATCATCTCACATTGTAGTGGCTTTGCAACAAGTGGTAAGCCGCAATGCCAAGTCAATAATACCATCGGTGCTATCAATAGGTTATATTCAAGGTCTTGGCGCTACCAATGTGATTCCCGATAAGGTTGAAATGAAAGGCACATTTAGAACCTACGACGAAGCATGGCGCATGCAGGCGCATGAAAATATTAACCGAATATGTAAAGGCGTGGCCGAAAGCATGGGCGCCACAGTTAATGTGAATATAATTAAAGGGTATCCGAATGTGTATAACTACCCTGAACTTACCAATAATGCACAAAACTGGGCCAAAGATTTGTTGGGTGCCGAAAACGTAGTTGACCTTGAAATGCGCCCGACTGGCGAAGATTTTGCCTTTTTAAGTAACGAAGTACCAGGCACATTTTACAGACTTGGTACAGGTAACCAACAGCAAGGCATTACCGCTGGGCTACACAATCCTAAATTTAATATTGATGAAAATGCGTTGAAAATCGGTATGGGCTTAATGGCATGGCTGGCTATAAAAACGCTATCGAACTAATACGTTTCGATGAATTTGGCTTTAAATCGAATTTGAATTAAAGTACAATTTAACAATGGTTTGAATCTTTACTTTCGCTTGATGAATAGGTTTACTTTGCGCAATTTTATAATTATTTGGCTGCTATTGGCCAATATTAATTGCTCCTATTCAAAATCAATAATTATTTATAATAATGAAATAGACAACAATTTTTATAACTTAACAGCAGGTGACACTATAAAAATAAAGTCGGGAACTTATGAGTATTTTACTTTCAAAAATTTTAAAGGAACCCTTAATCAACCATTTGTAGTTACTAATTATAACGGCAAAGTGGTTGTAAATTCAAGCAGCAACACTTATTACAAGCAGGGTATAAACATTAAAAATTGTGTTCATTTTAAAATTAACGGTTCATCAAGTGAATTAGAATACGGTATTTACATTAAAAACACCAATATTGGATCGGGCCTTGATGTTAGAGAACTGTGTACCGATATAGAAATTTCTAACATTGAAATTGCACATACACATTTTGCTGGAATTATGATTAAAGATGATCCGAATTGCAATGGTAGCAATTGGCGAGACTCTTTTATAATGCAAAACCTAACCATTAAGAATTGCTATATACACCATACCGCCGGAGAAGGTATTTACATAGGCTCTACTGGGTACGATGGTGTTCATATTGAGTGTTTACAAAATAAAGTACCTTCAATTGTATATCCGCACCTAATAGATGGAGTAAATATTTACAACAATATTATTAATAATGTTGGCAGAGAAGGTCTACAGGTTTTTTCGGCTTATAATGTTAGCATACATCATAATACTGTTGATAGCTTTGGTACTGGATTAGAGAGTAATCACCCATCAGGCATAACCCTAGGCATTGGTTCAAGTGGGCAATTACATGCCAATAAAATACAGCATGGCTTTGGTCACGGCGTGCTATTGGCCGGCGATGGAAACTGGCAGCTTTATAATAATGTAATTTATGAAGCGGGAGCCCTTGTTAACAATAATAATATTTTGGCCTGCGGCATTTACGTTGACGCACGCAGAATAGCCAAAACCAACCATGAGTTTTTAATACAAAACAACACTATTGTTAGCTCAAAAAACAATGGTATAAGGCTATTGCTATATAGCTACCAAACCAATATTGGAATTTTTAATAATATAATAACAGAATATGGCGGGGGTTTGGTGGTTTACTCTAACCAAGATCAGTTAAGTATATACCCTACCAAAAGAATTGGTATACAGGAGTTAGGAAACCTAATTGAACCTAATGCCACTAAAATTGGCTTTGCAACTAATAATGATCAATTATTTGACCTATCAGACAGTTCAGTTGCTATTAATTACGGCGTAAAGAATAAGATAAAAAACATAAGCACTGATATAAAGGGCCGGCCACGGATAATAAATCAGCAGATAGATGCTGGTGCCTTTGAATATCAGTTAATAGCAGAAAACACTCACAGCAGCAGTAAATGTAAGCTTGTATTACCTACCGGCACTAAAGAAATTAATGGCAATAATATTAAACACAAAGCTGGGGATACCATTTGCCTACAAGGTGGTAATTATAGTTTTATTACCATTAGCAATTTTGGAGGAGATAGTTTAAAGCCTATTGTTTTTACACCTATATATAAAAATGTAAGGGTTAGTAATTATCATTTTGGATTAATAATAGAAAACAACCAACACATAAACATTATTGCTAATGGTAAATCAAAATTTGATTTCAATACAATTAATGGTAATGCAATTGATATAAAACGCAGTAAATCAGTAGTTATTAATGGTGTAACCATTAATAACATTCTAAATAATGGTATAAATATAAGCGAACCCAACAAAGTAGAAAATGTACGGGTATTTGATTGCAACTTTGATTCGATTGGCGGAACCGGCATTCAAGC
>JBMYOR010000085.1:0-8675 GCA_049599535.1 Bacteroidia bacterium
TTATCAGCTTTAAGCGAAATGATTTGCTCAGTGGTATTTGCTTCAACTTGTACTTTGCCCACGGCCTTTAAAAACCGACTGAAAGAAATGGGTTTCATTAAATAATCAACCACATCTAACTCATAGCCTTCTAAGGCAAACTCAGGGTGTGCTGTAGTTATAATAGTTTGCGGTTTATGACTTAAACCTTTGAGCATTTCAATTCCTGAAAGTTTGGGCATATTTATATCAAGAAATATGAGATCTACCGGACTTTTGTCTAAGGCCGCAATGGCTTCAATAGCACTTGAACATTCGCCTACCAATTCTAAGTTTGGGGCATCGGCTACAAAGCCCCTAATTACATCGCGAGCCAAAGGCTCATCATCTACTATTAAACACTTGATCATGTATATACAAATATTGAAATATATACATTAAAACGTTCATCATCAACCACCTTGAATTTATGATTATCACCATAATAATAGCTTAGCTGTTCTTTTATTGAACTCAAACCTACACCACCTTCTTCATTTTCTTCTTTTGTTTCTTTAGCTCTTTTGGCGTTGCTCATAGAGAATTCGAAATGGCTTCCTGTTGTTTTAATAGATGCAATAATGAACCCGGCGCTGTCTACATCTCCATGTTTGAAAGCGTTTTCAAACAAAGGCATAAGCAGCATGGGCGGAATATCTAGGTCGTAGTTGACTTTATCTTGATCTATTGAAATGGCCAATGGCTTATTGTATCGCATGCGCTGCAGCTCTAGGTATTTTTCAACCATCTGCATTTCTTCGCTCAGCGGAATCGTTTTTTCTGATGTCTTGTAGATGGAGAAACGCAAGAGATCGGAAAGGTTAACAATAGCATCGGGCGTTTTAGGGTCATTTTTTAGCGATAAGCTATAAATGCTATTGAGCGTATTGAATAGAAAATGCGGGTTAATTTGAGCCTTAATGGCTTTGAGTTCTGAGTTTAGTTTTAATTCTTGTAGTCTGGTAATTTCTTGCTGTGACTTGATGTTTTCGAACCAACCTCTTGAAAAATTTAATACAATGGCAACTAGTGTAAAAACAAATTGATAGGTAAAAAGCTCCCAATTTGTATGATAGTTTATAAAATAAAAATCAGGAAATATTATATCTACAACATTATTAAAAAAGAATGCATTTAAAAAGACACCAACTGTACTTAGTAATATAAGCCCCCCTGCTAAACTTATATAATTGTACCATTTACCTTTTATACTAAGGTATTTAGGTATTAAATAATTATTGCATAATATAACACTTGGTGCAAGAAGTAACAAAAAAAGCACCGAATACAATAAATCAATTGGATTTAAAAAATCATTGGTGCTAAAGTGCCAATAGAAGTAAAGTAATGATAATAACCAAAACGCAACCCTTTGAATCAGTTTGTTTTTCATTTTACTTTCGGTTTAAAATAACGGCTTCATCTTCAAAAGCTTCGTCAACATCATCAATTCGGGCCATTAGGTTTCTCAACTGCTCTGTATTTGCGGTAAGCACAATTTGCGGGCTGGCATCAGACCCCACTAATTCATAATCTATTTTCATCCGGTTTTTTGAAATTACAGCTTTAAACCATTCATAACTCAAAAACCTTAATTCAATGCTGTTTTCGTTAATATTTACTTTAGCAAAACCATTGGCTCTAACCAAAAAAGTATGTGCTCCTATTCTTCTACTATTAGAAAAATCTGAGTTGTCTCCTATTCTTATGCTCGCCCACTTTACACCATCAATTTCGGTAAGTTTTAACTCGTATGCGCTTGTAACTTCAATAATTTCTCCATCTCTTATCTCACGTGTGGTTTTATAAATATCGTAATATGAATATGACCCCAAATTATGCTTTTCGAAAACATATTTAGCTGGTTGAGATAAAATGCTGTAAGCAGAGTCTTTATTATCAAAATGTTCGGCATGTGTTTGCATACCTTCTTTTGTAAGGTCATCAATATCTTCAAACCAATTGCCAACAATTGCTTCATCAAAAATTAATTCATCTCGATTAGCCAGTGGATGAATAGATAGAATATCGCAGCTTATAAACGCGGTTGACACCAATAAGCCCAAAGCTAAAATCTTTAATTGTTTCATGACTGTTTGTTTTTGTTTGATTCGAATATGCTTCTAGCATCAAACTCCACAAACTAATATAGACAAGCCCTCGGTTTTTATCGATTTCACCTCACTTACTTAGCTAAACGCATCTAAGTATTTTGCTATGTAATCATCCTTATGCTTGGTTTTGTATTGCATAATGTAGCGCGGATGCTCCAATGGAATAATCTCACCAAAATAGCCTTGCTTGGCATTCAGGTCTTTTAAAAACTTGAAATTCTTGCCCGTACCCCAGCAATAGACCTTATCGGTTTTCATTCCCAAGGCAATCATTTGTTTGATTGAACGCTTGATAAATGGCGTTACGGCTTCTTGCAACTCCTTTAAATCGTAATAATTATAATTTACTTCTCTGCCTTTATCATTAGTAATTACAAAGCCTAAGGGGCAAATAGAGTTGACAAAAAACTGCTTGTAAAAAGCATCAGGACCACCAAAAGCATCAATCATTTCATACACATAAACGCAACTGGGCTCGTGGCTTTTAAGGCCGCCGGTATCAATATCACAATGGCTCTCAAGTCTTTTGGCATCAGTAAAAGGTATGCCAGTAAGCCCCGCACCATGCCTTCCCGGGTTTATGCCTAATATCAATTCTCTTGGTTCATTATCGTTATAGAACTTCTCGTAGAACTGCTTGCAAAAAGCATTTACGCGTTCATGACCTTCATCTTTAAAAGGGTTCATTACCCTTATACCTTTTGGTAATTTCTTTTTAAGACTTAGGTTGGCGTTGAATTCTAGGATTTTTTGGGCAAGGCTCATGTGTGCGAAATAAAGAAATGTTTCAAATTTTCATCAATATCTTCAATAGCCTGGAGTTTAAACCCCAGGCTATTGAATGATGTATAAAACAAAAATCCCCTGCCGAAATGAATCAACAGGGGATCGTTTTATGTTTTAATTTAACCGTTTACTGTTTTACAAGTTGATGCTTTTCAGTAATTTGATTATGTGTAATGGTAATAATATAACTGCCTTTTGACAGTTCACTTACACCAATTATGTTTTTGCCTGAAACCAGGGTTTTGCTCATTATTTCTTTTCCGTTTACGTCAGTAATACTTAAGGTAGCACCGGCAATATTCTCAGCAATAGAAACTACCGTTTGATTACCTGCAGGGTTAGGGTAAACCGTTGCACCAAGTGGGTAACTTAGTTCGTTTATGCTGTTGCCTTCTCCATCAGTTTCAAGAATTAAGGTATTTACAGCATCAAAAGATACATTGCCGCTTTGCGAAGCCCATAAAGTGTTGGTTACACCTGAAAATCTAACTACTTGCAAATCGTCTACATACCAGCCTTCGCCAGAAATGGCTCGGTCAGTAGCAAATCTAAATCTTACCTGAATCTCTTTGCCTGCAAACTCAAACAAATCAATTTGGCTGCGCTCAAAGTCGCCATTATCGCCGGTAAAAGCATCTCTACCTTTTAAAGTTTGTGCCACAGCAATGTTACCTACGTAGCCGTTCTCTACAAAGTAAGGTCCTGCATCTACCCATGTTTGGCCTTCATCGCTGCTAAATTCAACTACGCCACCGTCTCTGCGATAGCTTGTATTGTAGCGGTGCTGAAACGAAAGTATTGCGCCTTCATCTACTAACCCAATATTGTAAATCACACTCTGGTCAGATTCATAATCAACATTATCTACATACCATGCAAATGATCCTTCAGCCACTGATGTGCCCTGTAGTCTCCATGGATTTGTACCTAAATCGTTACTCACACTCCAATCAACATCTGATTCTGCACCATCTTGAGCATATATTTTACTATGTATGCCCGGCTTTGCGGTAGTAACATAGGTGCACTCAAACTTTGTTTCGGCTTGTAGGCTATCAAGTGTAATACTTAATATATTGCCATTTACATCCCAATCGCAATTGAGGCTGTTCAAGTCAAGTTCAAGCAATTCAGGTATAGTATCTGTTATTACAACATCGTAATACGTTTGGTTTGATGCGTTCTCAAATACCACAGTGTATACCAATTCTTCATCTTCGCCTATTTGAGCATCAGCTGTTTTTTCAACTAAAATTATGCCTTGATATTGCGGTGGCAAATCAAAACCATTTTTACCGTCAGTTCTATCGTCAGAGTCTCCATCATCAGAATTGTAACCTAACCCGCGTTTTGCAAAAGCTTCCCAAATTAACTTTTGGTTGGCTCCATCATTATTTAACTCATCAGCTAGTAAAATAGCATCTCTAGCTTCGCTAAAACCAGGATTACAAGGCTGTAATTTCATACCGTCAACCACCAACTGTATGGCAATATTATTACCGCCACTACCATCAAAAATATCTTCGTCAAACCCATATTTATCTACAAAATTCCAATACATATCCCATAGCATTGAACACCAAACTGAGCCAATACCGTGTGGTACGCTAAGTCTCGATACATCTTCATAAGTGTATTCGCTTCTCGATTCGTCAGTTGAGTAAGGATAGGTTCTAATTCCGCTGCCATTTGTTGGCTGACCTGTAACATAGGTTCCAATACCTCTAAGATCGGTAGGTTTATCGCCTTTTCGGTGGGTAGTAACTAGGGCAAAAAAGTCGCTCCAACCTTCGCCCATTTGCTCAGTATTGGTAAGGCAAGCACTGTTTAGTGCTCCACCAGTTAATCTAATTGAAATACCATGACCATACTCATGCGCTATGACACCATTATCAAAATCACCATCATAGCCACCAGTTGCTCCCTTTACATACATGGCTACTTCAACATCGGTATTGGCTACCTCGCTCATTAGCGAAAGTCCAATGCCACGGTCTATCATTATTGAAGGTATTTCAATATCGTTGGCATTTGTACCAAAAATGGTTTGTGTTTGCCTGTTATCAGTAAAAATAATCACAGCAATTGCACCGGCATCTTGAGCGTTTCTCACTTTATCTACAAAAAGACAAGTACCCCGCTCAATCAAAGCAATATTGCCAACAAGGGCCTCAGAGTTTACCAATTCGTTGCAGCCTAATGTGCTATCGGTTGTACCATCACTTACCATTACCAATTTACCTTTTATAGGTTTTTCAGTTAATGGATTACCAAAGTTGGCACCAAAAGCGGTGTACGAGCCCTCGTTAGTTGAGCCTTCTAAAACATCAAGAGTGATTCCGCTTGAGCTTGATCCCCACAAGTACATTTGCATTCTAGGGTTGTTGCCATCGGGCGGAGTTGCAAAATTGGCATTATTGGTTCCGCCACCGTCTTGAGCATCGGCAAAAACATAATCGCCATCGCCCGTTGAATGGTTACCGTAGTTGTTTTCTTGAAAATTACCACTCTCTTCGTCAAAACCATATTGGTACAAAAAGTCGTGCATATAATTATTTCGAACAAAAAGGTTTGTTATTGCTGCGGCTTGATTTGAATTGTGAGTGCTATCAGCTGAATATGAAAAATCAAAAACCAGGTCTTCACCACCATCTGGGCTTGCTCCTTCAGTTGCATTTGAACCATCTACATCATCGCGCGCCCACACATTATTACCACGTGTAATAGTATATTCTGCACCGCTAAAACCATCAATATCGTGCCATCCGTAAGGCGATGCTGTAGGGTGAGCCGGATCTTTTAATATTTCTCTTGATCCATGATTTGGACTTTCAACCTGAAAAGGATAAGCATTGTAACTGGCACCATCGGCCTTTTTTCGGGCTACACTGCCGTCTTTATTACCCGTTGATGGTTCAAAAGCATGCATGCCGTGATCATGGTTAAAATTACATTCGAGCATATAATCTACTTGCCAAATAATTTCGGCATTGATAGCGCTTACCACGGTGTAATACCAATGGCTTTCGTCTGGCAACAATAAACTCACTGACCACGTTGGCTGTAGTTGATTGTTGTGAAAAATATATGACTTTTTAATTCTTATTTTCTCTGATGAAAGATCTTGGTTTTCAGCTACATATTGATTAGGTGTAGTTTGCACCCAGTTTAAACTACTTGTAGTGGTATTATTAAAATGGCCTTTGTATTTAGCAATTACGGCATCAAGTGCATTGGTTTTGCTTAACTTATGGTTTGCAATATTTTTTAATTGACTTGCCGCTACAAAGCTGTTGTGAAAAGCCACCACTTTGCCTTTTTGTGCGTGGGCATCAAATACCGCGTGCTCTATTTCAATACCGTTTACGGTTTGAAAACCATAGGCATGAGATACGCCATTGTGCTGATCGATAAATGAATGACTGGTTTTAAAATTACCTGATTTAATTATACTGTTATTTACCGAGTTAAGTAAACCGGGTAAATGTTTAGATTCTGATGGGTTTTGAGCCCAAACGCCTATTGACATTACCAAAAAGGCCAATACATTAATTATTCTCATAAATGCTGCTTAATAACTGTGTCAATAATACGCCTACGGTAATGAAAAATCTTTTTTTAAGAGACTAAAAAAGCTTACAAGGCTTACTTTGTAGCCATGAATTTATTGGAGCAACAAGCGCTTATTGATGAATTGTACCAAAAAAGGCTACAGGGTAAAGAATTTACCTTTTTACGATCACAGCTTGAAAAGAGTGGTGTTGATGAATATGCCATTAAAAATATATTGGCCGCGGTAAATGAAAAAGAGCTTGCATCTCTAAAAATTGAAAGCAATCAAATAAACCCAAACGTATTTTTAGCATTGGCTATAATTACATTGTTATCGAGCTTGGGCTTGGCCTACTTTATTGCTAAGGTTACCAATAATGGATCAATGCAGCTATTGAATGCAATACCCATAGCAGGAGCGGTAATTTTATTTTATAATTACCGAGTAAATAAAAGTAGAAATAGCAGAAGGCTTAAAAGCTAACTTAATTGTTTTTTAAAAGTAACAATAAACGTGGTGCCTTTATTTAGTTCACTTTGTACATCAATGCTACCATCAAGGGCTTCAATTTGCATTTTTGTAATAAATAAACCAATTCCCTTGCCCGAAACTTTATTATGAAACCTATTGTACATTCCAAATATTTTATTGCCGTACATTTCTAAATCAATACCAATACCGTTGTCTTGCACAAATAACTTAATAGTATCTTTAGTTTGTTGAACCCTTACATCTATTACTAAATCTACATTGGTTTTTGCATATTTAAATGCGTTTGAAATAAAGTTATAAATAATACTCTCAAGGTATGATCTATTAAACGGTATTTCAACATTTATTGAATCGTTTAGGTTTAATGTTGCGTTTTCTATTTCAAACTCTGATTCAAATAATTTTTGGGCCTTATCAAACTCTGATTTTAAATTGAGTGGTTCGGTGCTAATATCATCATTAAAAGAAAAATTAAGCACATCATTTAAATTATAAACTGTTTGGTTTAGCGCTTCAGATGAGAAATCAAGTTTGTCAATTAATGTTTGATTTTGTTTAGTTAAAAACTCATATTTAATCAGGTTTACAATACCTGTAATATTACTAGTGTGTTTTCTTAAGTTATGAGAAACTATATATGCAAAGTTTAATAGCCTATCGTTTTGTTTGCCTAGCTTTTCGCTGGTTTTAGCCATTTCCAGCTGTTTTTCTTTTTTATCATTAATATCTTCAATTAAAACCACTATTTCGGTATAGTTTTTTTCATCAACCTTAAGGGGCGATAGCACCAACTCAACCCAGTGTTTTTCACCATTTTTCTTTTGCAGTTGTATTTCACTATTAAAATGCTGTTCTTTTTTTGCCTTAAGCCTGCTAACAAAGCTATTAACCAAGTTTTTATCAATGCCGTGCAAAAGCTCTAGCGGGTTTATGTGTTTAAACTCGTCAATTGAATAGCCAAAAAACATTCTAAAACTTTTACTAAAGTTAATCCAAATGTTATGATCAAGGTTTATGAAGGCTATTGCAATACTTGAATTGGTAAATACCGCATCCATTCTATTACGGGTTTGCTCAAGTTCGTTATCTGTTTTTTGTAGTAATAATTGTAATATTTTTGGTCTTTCGGCAATTTTACTTACTGAGTAACCTAATAGCACGGCCACTGCCAAAACTCCAATGTAAGTTATTATTATAAGTATTGTAAACCACTTTTCTGTTTTGGGAGAAATGTGTAGTTTCCAATTACCTTCAGGAAAAAAAACAGCACTAGTGGTGGTTTTACCTTCATCGTTTTTATTACCATATATTAATTTATCGGTGTTGTTTGTTTCATCAAATTTGGTAAACCAAATATTGAATTGATCTTGATTAACCTCAGTTATACCCGCAATTTTTTCAAGGTTTTTACTTTTAATTAAAGCTGAAGCAAAATGAAAGTACCCTTTTAACAGCAGAGAGATCTACTTTGCATCAGTCTGTCCTGCGTGTGTCAAGGCAATTCCTTTTTTAAAATATATTACTTTTGACTTCAACCAACCATTTTGTGAATGAGAAAAGTATTTGCTCTTCTATTTTTTTTCATCTCTTTTTCAATTTTTGGTAGATCATCAATTGAAATTGTTTCATCAATGTCAAAATCATAATAAAAACCATCTTTAATAGTTGGGCCAATAGCAAGCTTAGCTTTTGGATATAAATTCTTAACAGCT
>JBMYOR010000086.1:0-8637 GCA_049599535.1 Bacteroidia bacterium
CATCGGGGTATTTTGCGGCGGCAAAAGTTGAAATTAAACCACCCAATGAGCTACCCATAATTCCTGTGTGTTTTGGCTGGGTGAGCGTTCGATAGTTTGAATTTATGTAGGGTACAAGCTCTTTTACCAAAAAATCAACATAATCTGCGCCATCACCGCTGTTGTATTGTGAGTTAACCCAAGGGGTGTATTCAGCAATTCTATGGCTACCACCATTGTCAATTGCTACTACAATAATTCCGGAGTCACCTTTAGCGTGCAGCTCATTTAGCGTTTCATCTACTTTCCATTCACCGGCAAACGATGTGTTTGCATCAAATACATTTTGCCCATCGTGCATATACAAAACGGGGTAGCTGTAGCTTGTTTCATAATAATCGGGCGGTAGGTAAATCCAAACTCTTCTATATCTATTGAGCTGAGGAATATAGAAGCTATCAGTAAGAATTTCAACATTTTCAGCTGCCGTACTGCTTCCACCACCATTTCCATCAAGGTCTTCCCAACCCAAAATTTGTAAGGTCAAGGTATCACCATCAAGCACAGTATGTTTTCTATTCGGATAAAAGCCGCCATTTTCATTTGATTCTACTTTGCTCCATTCGCCTCTTGCAAATTTGAATTCAATGTTGCCAGTAACATCATTCAAAACAATTTGATGAAAACCGGTGGCTGAATCAATCTTTAAAATGTGATTTTGACTACCCGGATTCCAACCTTGAAAGTCACCAGCAATATGTATTGGATCTGAAGCGGGAGTGTTTTTAGGTATTTCACTTAAAACAATGGTAACCTGACCATGAGCGTTGGTAATGAATACCGTAAAAATCAGGAGTATATTAAATTGTTTGAACATGTTTTTTACTTGCAATCAAAGATAATGTGTGCATGATTTGCATTTGGCTTAACTCGTAGCATATATATTGGTGCCTAATTGGTTTAGTATAAGATTTTAATTAAAGATTAACTATGAGATTGAATGCAATTGTAAAGGCGATTTTATTGCTTTTGCTGCCATTTATACACCATAATTGTTTTGCAAAAGATAAAATAAGCATCGATAGCTTGTGGAGTATTAAGCATGCTGAACTTTTATCGTACCACGATAGTGTTTTTATTGATTCGCTTTGGAATGTTAATCGCGACTTTTTTAGTAAACAGGCTTATAAAATACAGGGTTATCACAAAGATTATTTAAAGCTCATTGATAAGGCACATAGCTTAAATAAAAATACCAAAAATGATTCAATTGCCTTTATAATCGACTTTTTAAATTTTGATTACGTTTTTTATACAAGTCAGGATGTATCTGAAAAAATAAGTTTGGGCAAGGCATTGTGGTTTAACAGGAAATATGCGAACAAAGAAGCATTTGTACGTTTATCGAGCAGGTTAAACGGTTTATACCGCGGTGTGGGTTTGCATAGAGAACGACTAGATGTAATTATTGCCGACAAGGAGTATAAAGAGCTTCATAATGAAGAAAACCTTGATATACATGCTGATTTAGGAGCGGTTTACTATGATTTAAAGCAGTATAAAAAGGCCTTGTTTCATTTTAGAAAACAAGCTAATATTTACAAATCTGTGGGCCGATATATTGGGTATTCAAGTTTGCTAAACAACATTAGTTTGGTACACAATATTATGGCAAAGCGAGATAGTGCTTTGATCTACATTAATAAATCAATGAGAGCCTTGTTAAAAACCAAATTCGAAAACGAGTTGTTCTCTGAAAGTTATGTGGCCCATTTTAGAAATATTTTGGAGTGGAATAAACTATCGTATACTGATGGTGGTGATAATGATAGCCTTTTAAACTTATCGTTTAAAACCCTGCGCAGTAGTTTGCGAGAAGTAGATCAGCTTTGGATTCATGGATCGTATTTTAAAATAGCTGAAACCTTTTTGTACATGGGCAATTTAAAAAGTGCAAGAATTTATGCCGATAGCTGTTTCAGTTATGCCAAGGTTTTGGGTAATCATAAAATTTTGGCTAATAATTATGAATTGCAGGGCAAGCTAAATATGGCATTAAGCAATTGGAATGAATCACAGAAGTATTTTGCCAAAGCCAAATACTTAAAGGATTCGTTAGAAAACGCCAAAAACAAGATTAAAGCTGAAGGTGCAATTGCATTATTTGAATCTAACGAGAAAAAGCTAAAAATTGAAAAGCTTGAAAATGAAGTGAAGCACGCCAAGTTAACCGGAGAACTTAATCTCACAAAAAACAAAATGTATGGTTGGATTGGCTTGGCCTTGTTAGAAGTAATTCTTGTACTGGCTTATTTAATGTTTAGGTTTAAAAAAGATAGAGATAGGCTAAAAAAAGAAAGTTTAAAAATGAAAAAGGCCTTAAAAAGAAAAACCTGGCCTGCTTAAAAAGCAAAAGCCCCGCACATTAGAGCGGGGCTTTTACAAACCAAACTTTATACTGTATAACTATCTATTTTCTTGATCGGCCGGCAATTGCAAATTTCATTCGATCAACCAATACATACATTACAGGTACAATCACCAAGGTAAGAAATGTAGCAAAAGTTAATCCGTATATAATTGTCCAAGCCATAGGTCCCCAAAAATCGGCGTTATCTCCACCAAAATATATGTTAGGGCTAAGGTCTCTTAGCAATCCGTAAAAATCAATGTTTAAGCCAATAGCTAATGGAATTAGTCCAAGTACAGTGGTCATTGCGGTTAGTAATACAGGTCTTAAACGAGTTTTACCAGCTTCGGTAAGTGCTTTAACAAAATCTTCAGGCGCCAAAAGGTCTTTTTCGCCAAGTCCTTGTTCATCTTTCATTCTTTTACGTACCAAGTCAGTATAATCAATAAGCACAATGGCATTGTTTACCACAATTCCGGCAAGCGATATTATACCAATACCAGTCATAATAACTACAAAATCATCGCCAGCAAGCACTAAACCTAAGAAAACACCAATAGTTGATAACAAAACAGAACCCATTATAATAAATGGTTTACTGGTTGAATTAAACTGAGAAACCAGAATTAAAAAGATTAAGAAAACGGCAATTCCCATGGCTCTACCTAAAAAGGCGCCAGATTCGGCTTGTTCTTCTTGCTCACCTGTAAACTTAAAGGTATAACCTTCGGGCAATTCATAATCTGATAATAAGTCTTTAATTTTTTGAACTACTTGATTAGGGTTTGCACCATCTTCAACGTTTGAATACACGGTTACTACCCGGTCAAGGTCTTTTCTTTTTATTGATCCATAAGATGAGCTGTATTCTAAAGTAGCAACTGACGAGATTGGGATTTGGTAAATTCTACCAGTTGCTTGATCTCTAAAAGTAATTTGCTGATTTATAAGGTTTCCTAAATCGTAGCGGTATTTATCTTTTAGCCTTAAATTGATTTCGTAATCATCTTCGCCTTCTTTGTATTTAGATACTTCCATACCAAAAAGGGCAGTACGCAAAGCTTGAGAAATACTTGCGGTTGATAGGCCATAAGTACGTGCTCTTTCTCTATCAATATTTACAATTAATTCAGGTTTTTGGCTTTCAATGTCAAGTTTCAATTCTTCAATACCTTCAATGCCCGATCTTCTAATTTCGGTCATTATACCTTCTGAGAGATCAACTAACTTTTCAACGTTTTCGCCTGATACTTCAATGTTAATGGGTTTTCCAACGGGTGGTCCGTTCGAGTTTTTCTCAAGAGTAATAGTTACTCCCGGAAAACGATCCATATCTCTTCTCAACTCATCCATAATTTGTGAAGTCGAGATCCCGTTTCTTAGATTATATTCTGGAAACGATACATTAATTCGAGCTTTGTTTGGAGATGATCCCTGTTGTGGCCCTTCATTAGGATCACTTGTACCAGTTCCAACGTTTGTTATTACAGCTTCAATTACGCCTTCATCACGGTACGAAGCAATAGTTTTTTCAACTTGCTTCTCCATTTCTTTGGCCATTGAGTCGGTATACTCAATGTCTGTTCCTATGGGAAACTGCGCATAAATATTTACATATTGCGGATCTGATTCAGGAAAGAAAATGGTTTTTAATCTGCCTGATTCCATGGCTCCGCCCACTATTGAAAAAGTAAGAAATAACAAGGCAATTGACCCTAAAAAGAAGATTATTGGTTTTCTTTTAGTTAAGGCAAAAGTTAGGGTTTTCTCGTAGGTGCGCTCAAGCCAAACTAAAGCGGTTTCTTGAAACCAAATTGAAATAGGCGTAAGAATAACTGAATTCAAGGCACCAATTAAACCAAAGGCTATCATTAATCCGCCAAAAAACTTACCACCTATTATTCTAATTAAAATACCGAATGCTACAAAGCCAATGGCTATAAATAATGATTTGGTGTTAATTTTTTTGTCTTCGGCAGTTTGAACCTTCATTAATACCGAAGTAAAAACAGGGTTAAAAACTAAAGCTACAATAAGTGAAGATGTAAGTACCACTATAAGCGTAATGGGCAAAAATTTCATGAATTCGCCCATCATACTATCCCAAAATATAAGGGGTAAAAATGCGGCTAAAGTGGTAGCTGTTGAAGAAATAATAGGCATTGCAACTTCACCTACACCTTGTTTGGCGGCTTCCCAAGGTGATTTACCTTCTTCAAGTAAGCGATAAATGTTCTCTACCACTACAATCCCGTTATCAACCAATAATCCAAGTGCTAAAATCAATGAGAATAGCACCATCATATTTAATGTAAACCCTATAAAACTTAGAATTATAAAACTGATAAACATTGATAGCGGAATTGCCAGCCCAACAAACATGGCATTTCTAATACCCATAAAAAATAGTAATACCAATACTACTAAAATTACACCAGCAATAATGCTATTTTCAAGGTTACTTACCATTGATCGCGTAACCTTTGATTGATCGTTTGTTACCGTTACCGATAAATCAGCAGGAAATCTACCATCAACTTTTGCTTGTTTTATTAGGGCGTTAATGGCGTCGGCAGCATCTAACAAGTTTTCGCCACTTCGCTTAGTAACTTCAAGCGTTACCACAGGTTGGCCATCCATTCTAGCAAAACTTTCTGCTTCCTTATACTGAAAAGCAACATCAGCAATATCTCTTAAGTAGGTGGTTTTGCCATTTTCTTTTTTAACAATTAAATTTTCTAACTGGGTAGGATCGTCATACTCACCCAAAATCCTAATAGATCGGCGGTAGTTTCCAGTTAAAATATCGCCGGCAGACATGGTCATGTTCTCTTGACCAATGGCCTGTTGTATGTCGCCAAAACTTACTTGATTTCGGGTCATTGCCTGTATATCGGCTGCAATTAGAACTTCGCGTTCGTTTAACCCTCTAATATTAGCTTCATTTACTTCTTTTTCCTTTTCAATTTCGTCTTGCAACCATTCTGCGTACTCTTTAAGTACTTCTTGTTTATAATCACCCGCTAGGTTTATAAACATAAAAGGAAACTCTGAAAAGTTAATTTCAAATATGTTGGGCTCTTGATCTAAATCGGTTGGCAAATCGCTTTTAGCTCTATCTACGGCATCTTTTACATCTTGTAAGGCTTTAGGTATCTCTACATCAGGGTTAAACTCAACTACAATGGTTGAGTAATCTTGAATTGAAGTTGATGATACTTTTTTTATACCACTTACACTTTTTACTTCTTTTTCTATTGGCCTTGAAACAAGGTTTTCAATATCAACAGGAGAGTTGCCAGGGTAGGGGGTACCTACATATATAGTAGGTAATACAATTTCTGGAAAAGATTCTTTTGGTACAGTATTATAGGCAGTAATACCCATGATCGATACCAACAAGGCAAGGATCATAACACTGGTTTTATTCTTGAGCGCAAAATTGGTTAGTCCAAATTCACGCGATTTGGTTTGTTTTTCAGTACTCATAACTGATTTTTAGATTATTGTAATCTTAAAGGTTCGCCGTCAGCAACGTTTCTACCGCCTAAATCAACAACTTTTTGGTTGGGGCTAAGGCCTTCAAGCACTTCGGTTTTTCCATTAAAACTTCGGCCAGCTTTAATGGCTTGTTTTTTGGCTTCTAAACCCTTGCTGCCTTCAATGGCAACAAAAACAAAATCTGATTTTTTACCTTGTTGAATTATTGAAGTAGGCACTGTAGTAGCATTATTGTTTATGTAAACAGGAATGGTAACATCTGCTAATACGTTTGGTTTAATACTATTGTCTTTATTCTCAAGTTCAGCTTCAATTGTAAATGTTCGGTTGTCGGCACTCACAACCTGACCTATTGAAACTATTTTGGTACGGAATTTTTTGTTAAGTGAAGGGAACTTTATTGTAACGCTATCATTAGTGCTAAACTGACCAATATATTTTTCTGAAACATCGGCAGATAACCTAATGGTGTTAAGGTCAACAATTCTAACAGCAGGCATTCCCATATTTATGGTTTGGCCTTTACGTAAAAACATTTCGTCAAGATAGCCGCTAATAGGAGCCGTAATTTTACTTTTAGATGCCTGTGCTTTTAAAGATTTAATACTTTGTTCTAAAGACTCTTTGTTGTTTTTAGCTTGTAGGTATTGTACTTCACTGCCAATTTTCTTTTCCCAAAGTCGTTTTTGCTTCTCGTACATTTCAGCAGCAAAGTCGAGCCTAGTTTCTAATTCAGCAATTTGTGTTCTCATTACATCAGAATCTATGGTTGCTAGGGTTTGTCCTTTTTTTACCATGTTGCCTTCATGTACCAATATATTGGTAACATTTCCCATGGCTTCGGCACTTACAACTATGTTTTGTCTTGAGTCGGCTACACCCGGTACTTGTATTTTATAAATAAAGGGTTCGTTTACGGGGTTAACTACAGTTACCAAGGTTTGTACTACTTCTTCAACTGTGGTGTCTAGTACGGCTATTTTATCGTCAAGCTCTTTAATTTTAGCTTCAATTTCTTTTTTCTCAGATTTTAAGCCTTCTAATTCCTTTTTAGCTTCTGCCAGTTCGTCTGGTGCTTCACATGCCTGTAGCGCAAAGGCTATTGATATAAAGTAAAATAATTTACGCATTTTTTCTTTCTGCTTTTGTTTTGGTTAGTTGTATTGTCCTAGTGCTTTTTGCAAGCTTATTTGAGATGAAATCAATTTATAAGATGCCTGTAAATAGGCCGATTGGGCTGTATATAAATCTGTTAAGGCCGATGTAAGTTCAAAACTGCTGGCAACGCCCTCATCATACATGATTTTTGATCTATCATAGATTTTCTGAGCAAGTTCAAGATTGGCTTTTTCAGTGTCAAATTCGTTTTTAGCCAATTCATAATTGTTTTTAGAGCTAGCTACTTGCATCAATACCGCTTGTTCAAATTGATGTATGCCCAACTCAGCTTTTTCAATTTCAACCTTACTCTGCTGAATTTTTGAAGCTTTGGTAAGTCCATCAAACAAAGGAACATTTAGCTGAAACCCGCCCACAGTTGTTGGAAACCAATTTTCACCATCATTTACTTGGTTAAATTCATTTACGTAAGCATTTTCTGAGTATGAGAAAAAACCAACCATTTGAGGTAAATAACCAGCTTGCCAGCGTTGTTTATCAAGCATTTGCAATTCACGGTTAAGCATTAGGGTTTCGTACTCTGGTCTTTGGCTGGGTTTTGCTTCCATGGCCATTAGGTTTTCAACTGCTCCCATATGATCATTAAGCTTATCAGATAATTCAATTGGTTTTTCAACCGGATAGCCCATTTGTAATTTTAGTAGCAACTTAACCATTGCATGAGCATTTACAATATTTTTCACTTGATTGCTCACCCTCTGTTTGGTAAGAGTTAATCTATCAAGATCGATTTCATCAGCTAAGCCCTCGTTAATTAGGGCTTGCATTTCATTAATGTTTCGGTCAAGCTCATCAAGGTTTTTAAGCAATAAGGTTTGAGACTCGTTTAATACCAACGTCTGCAAGTATAATTTGGCAACATCGGTTCTTACATTAATTTCACTGGTATTGCGCAACGAGGCCGAAAGGTTTTTTACCGCTTTCGATGCTTTTAGTCCTACTATATATTGCCCATCAAAAATCAGCTGATTTACGGTAAGCTCGGCAGATATTTGATATTCTGTACCAAATTGTGCAGGAGTCATACCACCCATAGGAATATTAGCAGGGTCAGTTTGAATTTGAACGCCTTCAGCTAAAAGTACTCCATAAACTGCGGGGGTTACAAAATCAGGCAATAATTGTGTTGGAATATCAAAAAAGTAATTCATACCCAAAGAGCCATTAATTTGAGGTAAACCAATGGCTCTGGTTTCGCTTATCTGAGCTTTCGATTTTTCTTCATCAAGTTTGGTGATTTTAATAGTGTCGTTGTTTTCCATTGCGTATTGCTGAGCTTCGGCAAGAGTGAAATGTTGCACATCATCATTTTGTGCATTCGCTCCAATAGTTGCAATACAAAAAACAATAAGGATTAGGTTGTTTTTCATTTAGATATATTGATTTGTTTGGTTTTTAAATATTCAATGCCGTCAATGCTGGCAATACCTCTTATATGATATATGAGTAGTAAGTTATGATGAACCATTCTATAGACTTAGAAATCAATGATTAATATTAGCTCATGCTTTTCAAAGAAAAAATGGATGACTATTAGCTAATGACCTAGTAGAAGAAAAAGATGGTAA
>JBMYOR010000087.1:0-8629 GCA_049599535.1 Bacteroidia bacterium
ATTGGCCGAGAGTTGTTTCAGGAAACCCGCTAGGTCATCGGGCAATAGCCGCTAGCAGCCGCTGGCGAAACCGCTATAATCGCGCCCCTCACACCTGAGCTTTATGGAGATAGTGACAGAGATCAATACTTTGGTTCTGATGTTGGAATATTGGGTGCTACCTACTCATACCCCATTGATAAAAACACTTTTTGGAAAACCACCCTGGCCGCATCGAGCCAGCGTGTAGATGCTTGGCACGATAGGATTGTAGACCGAGATACTTTAGAAAATGGAAATTTTGATCCATCATCGGTAGTACTTACACCTTTGCTCGATTACACTTTTACCGAAAGTAAGTTTACGGCATCGAGCTCAATTTTTAAAAAACTAGGCCTAGGAAAAGTGCTAAAATTTGGTTTTATGGCCGATTTGTATAACTTAAAATACATTGATAGTGTACGTATTGAAGATGACGGATTATGGCCACAGTCAAATGATTGGAACGTAAGATGGGATGCCAACGGCCAAGCCCTTTTATTTAATTACTACCTGCAATACAAGCAAAACCTTAGAGACAACCTAATTGCAAATGCTGGCTTGCATGGTACATATTTTAGCCTAAGCAACAGTTTTTCGGCTTTTGAACCAAGGTTAGGTTTACGTTGGAATTTACCCAAACGCCAAAGCATAAGTATTGGTACTGGGTTACATTCTCAAATACAGGCTCCTTACTTATATTTTTATACTGACCCCAACTTAGTTGCTACTGAAGGATGGGAGTACAATATGGACATGGGTTTATCAAAAAGTGCTCATGTGGTATTGGGTTATAATAATATTATTAAAAAGAATTTGAGATTAAAAATTGAAACTTACGCCCAAACCTTGTTTAATGTTCCTGTTGAAGCCAATGCTGAATCAGCTTTTTCTTTAGTGAATACAGGTTCTGGTTTCTCAAGATTTTTTCCAGGAAAGCTAGAAAACGAAGGCACTGGCCTTAATTACGGCATAGAATTTACCCTTGAGCGGTTTTTTAATAATAACTTTTTTTACATGGTTACCGCTAGTCTTTATGATTCTAAATATAGAGGCAGCGATGGCGTAGTTAGAAACACCGACTTTAATGGCAATTATATGCTAAATGCCTTAGGCACTAAAGAGTTTAAAGTTGCCAAACACGCCACTATAGGTATTGGGCCTAAAATCACGTATGCAGGTGGTCGCCGATACGGAATTGTAGATAGCACGGCAAGTGAAGCTACCAAAGAGATTGTTTGGAAAGATGAACAACGAAATGAGTTTCGTTTTCCTGATTATTTTAGAACAGATTTGCGCCTAACTTATGTAGTAAACAGACCCAAAGTATCGCATGAGTTGGCCTTTGATTTGGTAAATATATTTAACACCAAAAACATTTTAAATATAGCATGGGCACCTGGTATTAATACTGATTCGCCATTTGCATACAGCTACCAAATTGGGTTTTTACCTGTGTTTTATTATAAGTTTGATTTTTAACCAAAATAACACCTTAAAAATCAGCTATTAGATTAATTCAACTCAAATTTGTCGCTTTGTTTCATTTTTGAACATGGTGGCCTCATGATGAGAACAAATACTTGCTAATTAATTAAGGTTTAAGGCAAAAAATAAATCCTAGAAGATGTTGCACTAAACTGCTATTCACATTTTTATCCTACTACAATCTGTTGAAAGTGATTAAAACCTATGATTTCTGAACCGTAAAATGGTCTTAGATTCATCTTTTGACTTCAGGGTAAAACTCCCGTGAACCCAAAAACCTAATGAACTCTGTTCGCTTTTAAAAAAGGCTCAAACTTTATAAAATTGTGGGCTTATGGCCAAATCTCTAAAATATAATCTTTGATGACAGTTAAATCATGATTTCAAGTTTTGAAAAGAACACCATTAAATCAAAACACCATGCCACAGCCCATAAATGTGGATTCAACAACCGAACTCAGGTTATAAGTATAACTATTGCAAGTAAATTAACGCTAAGTAACACTAACCACATCATACACGTATTTCTGTTTTAACAAAACACTTAACGCAGCGGTTTTAACAAAACACAGTTTCATTATCAATCAACTCCAATCGTAATAATATTGTCAATTTTTGTTGGAATATCCATACCGTTCTGCTGCATTTTCATGTTATAATTTTGAGTGAGCTCACCGCTTAATAGCCACATGGTTTTAACATCATATTTAAAAAAGCCCTTTTGAGTACCTAGTAATTCAAAAAAGTTGCTCTCACCTTCATATTCTTTATTGGCGGTTACAATTCCATCTACATTAATGGTAGCAATGTTATTTTCAACTTTATGCAAAGTGTAGGTCATTTTCATGGCCATTGGGCTACTTGGGTCTGTATTAGTCGATGTCCAACTTTCGCCTATGTTAATAGGCTTTGTAGGAAACTGCGACATATTTAAAATTGAGTTTATGCTAGCAGATCCGGGCTGACCCGCAGATGCCGCTGCTATATCTTGCTCGCTTGTATTGCTCACCATTTTTCCGGTACGGTCTTGTTCCATGTAAATAGTAGTATCCAATAAACTTTTCATACTGCCATGAATAGCTTGAGCATAAGTGCTATTCTCATCTACGTTTCTTGAATCGTAGGTTAACTCACCAATCATGGCGTTTTCCATTTTAAAAACTATATGGTTATAATTTACCTTAGTGCTTGTGGTAGTTTTATCTGTTTTGTAAACTTCTAAATCGCTATCCATAAGCATGGTTTGTTTAGATTCTACTTCTTGCCCCATCATTTCCATTTTCATATTCATATCAAGAGTCATTTTCATATTACCTGCAGTACCCTTTTTAGGCTTATACTCAAGTAAATAACTACCGCCATTTGATTGCCCCTGGTTTTGTGCGTAAATGTTGCTGCTCAATGCCAATAAGCATAAAGCAAATAAGCCCGAAGTATATTTTTGTAAACTCATTAAAATTATAATTTGTTGTTTTTTACAAAAGTAGGTTTAGTATAAATTAATTAAGCCCTGTGTCAATTTTGCAACCAATACTTTTGAATTAAACTTACTTTATTCTGAAAAAATCAGCAAAATACACACTTGTAGTCCTTTTTGGTGTACTCACCTATTTTTTAGTGTTTCATAGATTAGACGCTAAAGCCTTACACACATGGGATGAGAGCCTTTTTGCCACCCGTGCTTTTTACCTGGCGCACCATGGCCAATATTTTACCAACTGGAACCAAGTAGACCATTGCCAACTGCCACATCCTAATACAAAACCGCCATTGGCAGGGTTAATACAGGCTATTTCGTTTAACACAATTGGCTACACAAGGCTGGCCTTACGACTGCCTGTAGCAATAATGGGAGTGCTAATATCAATTTTGCTTGTCTATTGGGTTCGGCACGCCAAGCTAGGTGTTTTTACGGCTTTTTTAGCAGGTATAATACTATTGGCCAACGAAGGTTTTAATGCACAGCATATACTACGTAGTGGCGATCATGATGTACCTCTTACTTTTTGGCTTATACTTTCTGTATACTCGGCATTTCAATATGGTGTTTCAAAAAACCAAAAAGCCTGGGCTATATTAATATTCGTATTTACTGCTTTGGCTGTGCTCACCAAAAGTATTATGGGGCTTATGCTATTGCCAGCAATTGCCATTTATTTAATAATAGTGCATAAGCCAAAAGTTATTTTAAAACAAAAAGCGTTTTACATAGGGATTTTGGTTTTGATTACTTCGGTTTCTAGTTTTTATTTAATAATGGATTATATCCACGCAGGTTTTTTGCAACTCGTTTGGGATAATGAAGTAGGCGGGCGGTACGCAAAAACTATTGATAACCACAAAGAAGTATGGCACTACTATATTGATTTTTTGTTTAAAAAAGGGTTTACACCCTATATATGGTTCTCAATTGGCGGCATTTTCTTTGGCTTGTTTTCAAAGAGCCTGACACTTAAAAGGCTCACCCTGCTTTTGAGTATTACAGCTGCCTTTTATTTATTTGTAATAAGTAGTGCTCAAACAAAATTGCTTTGGTATGCCGCGCCATTGTACCCTTTGCTCTCGATTTTAGCCGCTATTGGAATTAATGGACTTTGGCTAATTATTAAAAATGCAACGGGTAAAATCATTCAAAAACAAATCGCATTTACAATTGCACAAGTAGCCATTGCACTACTTATTGTAGGTTTTGTAGCTGCTAAAATAATTAGGTATAACGCCACTGCAAAAACTACTTACAAAGTTGAGCGCTACGAAATTGATTTTGAAAAACTAAGACTAAAATACCCTGATTATAAAAACATAAAAATATTATCGAGAGATGAGTGGTACCCCGGATTGGTATTTATAGCCAATAAATATGAAAAATTGTATGGCTACAATATAGAGTTGGCCAATTCAAAATCTACTTTTAGTACGGGTGATATTATTTTTAGCGAATACAATAAGCGTTTTGAGAAACTACACTTAAAGCAGCTGGGTAATTTTTACGATGGAATAAAACTATACCAAATTTTAGAAATAAAAGAATAAGTTTATGAGCCCTGAAAAACTAATGGATCTACCAGAAAATGAGCTTTTGCAAAAGGCCAAAAACAGCAAATTATATATAAAATATGATGCCGTAATTATTGGCTTACTTATAGGTATATCAATTTATAGCTCGGTAAAAAATGGGTTTGGATTACTTACCTTTTTACCACTAGTTTACCTACCAGCAGCGGCTAAAAACAGAAAAAATAAAGCATTAATAGATAAAGCCTTGCAAAAAAGAAACCTACTTTAAACCGCTTTTAAGGCTACGATTACAAAGCACTAGCTTCTAAAGCCGCATCAACTACTTTTTTGGCATTACCCGCAAAAAGTTGATTACCAACTATTATAACAGGGCGCTTTAAAAAAGTATATTCTTTTAAAATGAGATCCTTAAAATCAGCTTCAGTCAAGGTTTTATCTTTAAGTCCCCAAGCTTTATATTTCATACTTCGGCGTGAGAAAATAGCCTCATAACTACCTGCAAGTTTATACATTTCGTTAATCTCAGATTCAGTAATTGGCTCTGACTTAATTTCTCGCAACTCAAAATCATCAAGATTAAACTGGGCCATTATTTTTTGGTTGGTGCTGCAAGTTTTTAGGTAAAATAATTTGTTTGACATGGATTTACAAAATTAAAAATGAGCTGTATAAAAGGTTAGGTAAGCAGGTTTCAAAAACTACTCGTCTTCGTCTTCTTCCTCTTCCTTCTCTTGTTCTTTTTGCTCTTCTTTTTCGCGTTTGGCCTGCTCTTTTTCTCTCTTAGCCTTGTCTTTTTCCCTTTTTTTAGCGTCGCGCTTTTTTTGCCATTCGGGCTTTTCTTTACCCTTTGCTTTGCGCTTTTGATCCCGCTTAAATTGCCTTTCAGATTTTACGCCATTATCTCTATCTACATCAACCGAATCGGTAGACTCAGCAATTTCTGCGGTTTCGGGTTCGGCATTAGGAGATTCTCTTAATTCTTTCTTCAAATCATCGGCAACATTTGCCGCGCATCTAAAACCTATAAAGTCGGTGCTTGCAGTTTGTGGCAAAAATCTGCGCGACCCACCAATTAAATAATAAGCTCTATCGTTCCACGATCCGCCTTTGTATACTCTTAAAATGGCTCCTGTTATATCTGTTTCAACTTCTTGCTCATTTTCTCCGCTTATCCCCAACGAATCCATAATTCTGGCAAAAGTTTCATCAGGAGTAATAAACCCTTGATCGTCTTTTAAGCTATCAGAATACATTTCTTGCCCGGGGTTTTCAAACTCCATTATATCTTCAATGGTTACGGGCAAATAAGCATCGCCAACCCACTCGGCCACATTACCGGTCATATTATACAAACCATATTCATTGGGCTCGTACATATAAACTGGTGCAGTAATTAATCCTGCATCGTTAAGCCTATGGGCCAAACCGCCTCCATCACCTCGGCTACGTTTAAAATTATGCATCATTTTACCTCGGCCAAATCCTAGCTTTTGTCTAATGCTAAAATTTCGATCGTTGGTCATGCTTTGCTCATTATAGCTGTAATTAGCCATACTGGCATATTCCCATTCAAGCTCAGATGGTAATCTAATGGTAACTGAATCTTCTGACATTGAATCTAGCTCGTTGATTCGGGCCGTGCGCCACTCGCAATACAAACTAGCCTGCACCCAGGTAACCCCGACTACTGGGTAATACTGAAAAGCCGGATGACGCAAATAATTTCTAACAAAAGGCTCATTATAGCTCATTGGCCTATGCCATGCCTGTGAATCGGGCAAAGCAAACCTGTACTCGTAAGGATCGCCACCTACTTCTTTTAACCAATTTAAATAAGCGCAATAGCTTTGGTTAGTTACTTCAGTTTGGTCTATATAAAAAGCTTCAACTTGTTGTACATGGGGTAATGTGTTTTTTTCTCCGGTAGTTACATTTTCAAGCTCGCCCATTACAAATGATCCGCTTGGTATGTATACCATATTAGTAGGTGCTTTGCGCAATACTTCTTTTCGCCCTTTTTTGTTGCGCTTCCAATCATCAAACTGAGATCCGTACGGATGCTTTTTGCAAGCCGTAAATAATAGCATTAGCAGCATAAACGCCACTATTGCCTTATTCAACACTCTATTTATAATACTGCTCATGTAGTTTGACGGCGTGAAAATAATATCTAATTCTTAAGCGACTGTACTTCCATTTATTACATCACCTTCTGGCGAAACAAATTTTAGGCTTCCATCGGCATCTTCAATCATTAAAATCATGCCTTGACTCTCTACCCCTCTAAGCTTACGCGGGGCTAGATTTACAAGTATTGTTACTTGTTTACCTACTACTTCTTCGGCCTTGTAAAAGGCTGCTATACCTGATACTACGGTACGTTTTTCAAAACCTAAATCTACTGTTAACTTTAACAATTTCTTAGCCTTAGGTATTTTTTCAGCTTCAATAATTTTACCTATTCTTAAATCAAGCTTAGTAAAATCTTCAAACTGAACGGTTTCTTTTACGGGCTCGTAGGTGGGCTCTTTGGCGGCTGCTGTTTTATCTTCTAATTTTTGAACCTGGGTTTTAACAAACTTGTCATCAATTTTGGTGAAAAAGTGGCCCGGATTTTCAATTACAGTTCCTTCGCTAAGTAAAATTGAACCCGCATGGTTCCAGTTTTTATCAGCTAATCCTAAAACATTTTTAAGCTTTTGAGCGGTAAATGGCAAAAATGGCTCGCAAGTAATCGCCAAACTTGCCACTATTTGTGCGCCAATGTTTAGCACGGTTCCGGCCCTTTCGGCATCTGTTTTTAAAAGCTTCCAAGGTTCGGTTTCGGTAAGGTATTTATTACCCAAACGGGCCAAATTCATCCATTCGCCCAGTGCTTCTTTAAACCTGTATTTTTCTATTGCAGCACCAATCTTGGCAGGAAACTTCTTTAGCTCATCAAGCGTTTTGTGGTCAAGATCAATTAAGTTATCAGCTTTTGGAACCTTAGAGTTGAAGTTTTTAGCGGTTAACACAAAAACTCGGTTTACCAAGTTTGCAAAAACAGCTACTAGCTCGTTGTTATTTCTGTCTTTATAATCTTGCCAGTTAAAGTCGGCATCTTTAGCCTCGGGCATGTTGGCGGTGAGTACGTACCTTAGTACATCTTCTTTACCGGGTACATCTTCTAAATATTCATGCAACCAAACGGCCCAGTTTTTCGAAGTTGAAAATTTTTGCCCTTCAAGATTTAAAAACTCATTGGCAGGCACATTATCAGGCACTATAAAATCTCCGTGCGCTTTTAGCATTGATGGAAAAAAAATACAGTGGAATACAATGTTGTCTTTTCCTATAAAGTGTACGAGCTTAGTGTCGTCATTTTTCCAATAGGGTTCCCAATCTTTACCTGTTTCTTTTGCCCACTCTTTAGTTGACGATATGTAGCCAATCGGAGCATCGAACCATACATAAAGTACTTTGCCATCGCCATCTTCTCGTGGCACGGGTACGCCCCAATCTAAATCCCGTGTTACGGCACGGGGTTGTAGGCCGGCATCGAGCCAACTTTTTACCTGACCATAAACATTGCTTTTCCATTCTTTATGATCTTGAAGCACCCATTTTTCTAACCACTCTTGATATTGATCTAAAGGAAAATACCAGTGCGATGTTTCTTTTAAAACTGGGGTTTGACCACTTAAGGTTGAAACCGGGCCAATAAGATCTGTTGCATTTAAAGAGCTACCGCAGCTTTCGCATTGATCGCCGTAGGCTTCGGCGTTTCCGCATTTTGGGCAGGTACCTTTTACATATCTATCGGCCAAAAATTGCTTAAACTTGGAATCATATAATTGCTGAGTGGTTTCTTGTTTTAAAACACCTTTTTGGTCAAGATTTTTAAAAAACTCTTGAGCGTCTTGATAATCAATTGCTGGATGTTTTCTCCAACCCTGTCTCTCAAACGTTTCATCAGTTAAAGGTGTAAGTGGTAACGATGGTTTGTTTATCATTCTAATACAATTTTTATTGTTTCTTCTAAATCTCTAAAGGTACATCTTACCGTTAAGGTATCTCCCCTCATTTCGTCTACTGGTGCAATAACAGTATTAATCTCACCATTAGT
>JBMYOR010000088.1:0-8579 GCA_049599535.1 Bacteroidia bacterium
TATTAAAATTGATATTACACGCACTAATAGCAAACTCACTATGATTATAAGTGATAACGGAGAAGGAATTAAAAAAGAGTACTTAGAGCGAGTGTTTGATATGTTTTTTAGGGGTACTAATAACAGTATAGGTACTGGTTTAGGCTTGTATATATGCAGTGAAATAGTAAATAAAATGAAAGGAGAAATAGGTATTGAATCAACTTATGGGCAGGGTACAGTTATAACCATTGAATTACCAATAAAATGAAAATACACTTAATTGATGATGATGAAATTCTAAACGCATTACACAAATCGGTATTGCTAGAATTTATGCCAAATGCTGAAATCAAGGATTTTAGATCGGGCCAGATGTACTTAGATTATGCAGAAAGTAAAAGTTTTGTAGAGCCCGACTATGCCCTTGTAGATATTAGAATGCCAGAGCTTGATGGGTTAGAACTAATAAAAATATTAGAATCAAAAATAGAAAACCCACTGCGCAATAGTAAAGTTTATGTAGTGTCATCTACCTTAAATCAAAAAGATAAAAAAGACGCTACTAGTTTTAAAACGGTAGATTTATTTATTGAAAAGCCCATTCCTTTCGACAAAGTTTCGAGGCTTTTTAACCTGTAGTATAAAATATTTTGGGCTAGGCATGCCGCTTTATATTACTTAAAGCTTTGAGTAATAAAGACTAGCTGTTTAGTAATTGTCAATTTACTGAGGCTAAATAAGAAATAAATATAAAAAAGATGACCTCGGTCATCTTTTGGAATTTTTTAATCAAGCAAGTTTAACCCTGTGCAAAGGATTTTTTAAAGGTATAAATGAACAACTTACCAACTTTAGATCATGAGGCTGAGCGCCTGTCAGTTGATACGCTTACAAGCTTTTTTAAAAAGGTTATCGAGACCGATACTGTATATAAACTTATAAATAAAAGTAGTGGCGATGTGTATTGTTTGGCTTGCCATAGCGCAAATAATAACTTAAAAAGTTTAGAGAATTTCACTGCTTTTAAAGTAGTTTTTTGCGAATCAAAACAATTAAAATATAACGCTGATATATTAGAAATTCCAATCTCAGAAAAAGATAATTATTTATTGCCTGAATTGGTTTTGAGTAAAATTGAACTATATCTTCAAGGTCAAGTTGAAGATACTTATGAAACCATAAAGGCACGTGAACAAAAAAGGTCAAGTATTCTTACAGAATTATTTGCCTATAAATATAAAGATGAGCAAGATTTATTAGATTATGCGTTAAATCGTTCAATGGAGCTATTGGATAGTGAGTTCGGGTATATTTATAAATATTCAGAAACTAAAAAACAATTTACCTTAAACTCTTGGAGCAAAGAAGTAATGCCCGACTGCGAAGTGGTAAACCCTCAAACTTGCTACGAGTTAGACAAAACTGGTTTTTGGGGCGAAGCGGTAAGGCAAAGAAAACCACTAATACTAAATGATTTTGAAGCGCATAACAAGTTGAAGAAAGGGTATCCTGAGGGGCATGTGACGTTAAAAAGATTTATGACGACACCGATTTTCAGGGATAATGAAATAATAGCGGTAATTGGAGCTGCCAATAAGAAAGAACCATACACACTTAAGGATGTCGAAGATCTTCAGATTTTAATGAATGGCGTATGGAGTATGGTTCAGTTGTCTGATTCCAAATTGCAATTGTCAAAATTAAAAAAGGCCGTGGAAGCTACCGATGCATCAGTTGTGATAACTGATATTGATGGAAATATTGAATACGCCAACCCATATTTTTATAAAAATTCAGGGTACTCGCAAAAAGAGGCTTTAGGAGCCAACCCGCGAGTATTAAAATCTGGTCATCATCCAAAAGAATTCTATCAAAATTTATGGAACACCATTAAAAGTGGTAAAACATGGAAAGGTGAATTGCTCAATAAAAAAAAGAATGGTGAGTATTTTTGGGAACAAGCTGTAATAAATCCTATTATAAATATTAATGGTTTAATTACAAATTTTATTGCGGTAAAAACCGATATATCGGCGGCTAAAAAAGATGAAGAAGAAATTAAGAAACGCGATAAAACCATTGAATTTGCATCTCATTTGGCCAAAGTGCACCCTTGGGAGTTTAACGTTGATGAAGGAAAGATTTATTTATATAGCGATTTTTATAAATTGCTTGAAGATGATAGGTACAAAGACTTAATTACGCCTGATGAACTTGCATCATTTATGCATCCTGATGATAGAGACTGGGTAATGATGGGGTTTAAAAATGCGGTTGATAAAGGGGCGCCTTTAAATCAAAAGCATAGATTTTTGATTAACGGAAAAGAAAAGTGGGTAACCGTAGCTGGTGAAGGTTTTAAAAATAATAACGGAAGAATTGATAGAGTAATTGGTGTTGTAAGAGATATAACTCAATCAGAAGAGATTAAACATGAACTATTAGAAAAAGATTCGATTATTGATGCAAGTCTTCATTTAGCTAGTGCTTACCCGTGGTCATATACAATTGAAAACGACCATTTTAAATTTCAAAATGATGCCAAAGCGTTTTTTGAGGAGAAATTTCCTGATGGTTATAAAAAAGAGTTTCTTTATGAAAAGTTCTATTATAAAGATAGACAGTTTGTAATTGATGCATTTGAAGGCAGTTTTAAAGAGCAAGGTTTTGAATTAGAGCATCGGTACTTAATTAATAATAAGCTTAAATGGGTAAAAGTTCAGGGAACCACCTTATACAAAAATGGCGAGGCATTTATGGCAATTGGGGTAATGCAAGATGTAACCAAAGAAAAACAGAAAGAAAAGGCACTTGCAGATAGTGAACAATTTAAGTCAAAAGTTATAGAAGCTTTAGGCGAAGGTTTAGTGGTGCAAGATGTTAAGGACAATATTGTAATGGCGAACCCTAATGCAGCTGAAATTTTGGGCTTACAAATGAATCAGCTATTGGGTAAAGATTCTTATGACCCTTTATGGAAAGCTTCTAATTCTGATGGAAAAGAGTTAAAACCCGAAGAGCATCCTTCTGTAGTGGCACGAAAAACAGGAAAAACTGTTTCCAATTTTATAATGAATTTGCAAACCGGTAAAGGTGAACGCCGATTTATTAAAATAAATTCGGTACCTATAAAAAATGATGTAAATGAAGTAATTCAAACGGTTACAACTTTTACCGATATTACTAATGAAAAGCAATCTGAAGCAAAGGTTAAGGCTGCTAATAAGGTTTTAGATTTTGCGCTTGAAGCAACAGGAGCGGCACTTTGGGATATAGATTTTGAAAAAGACACAACTACAGTAGATGATAGATGGGCGGCAATGTTAGGTTATACTAGAAAAGAGCTTGAGCCTATAACATTGCAAACCTTTATTGATTTGGTACATACCGATGATATAGAAAAAACTCTAGCAATGCTGAATAGCTATATAGAGGGTAAAATCAACAAGTACAGCGCTAACTTTAGAATGAAAACCAAACAAGGGGACTATAAATGGATTTGGGGACAAGCCAAAGCATTAATACGATCAAAAGAAGGCAAAGCGCTGAGATTAATTGGCACCAATCAAAATATTGATAAGTTAAGAAAAGGAGAAATAGCGCTTAGAAAAAGTGAAGAGCGGTATAGAAGTATAACTGAAGAAATTAATCAAGTTGTTTGGACAGCCGACCATAATGGCAGTATTTCATTTGTAAATAAGGCCGGTAAGCTATTCTTTAAAAGTGAATATGACAAATTAATGGGCGAAGGTTGGCTCTCTATTGTGCACCCTGACGATATTGACAATGTTGTTGCAGTATGGTCTAAAGCCCAAGTGCAAAAGGTAAACTACGAAAACCGCTTTAGAATGATAATTGAAGGCGAGGTGAAATGGGCCTTAGCCACAGCTACCCCGTTATTAAACAATAATGGCAACATTGAGAGTTGGGTGGGCCTAGCACTTGATTATACCAACGAGTATTATGCCAAAAAAGAGCTTAAAGAAAGTGAACAAAAGTTTAGGTCGTTAGTTGAGAGCTCTAGTGATATCTTTTTTATTATAGATATTGATCAAAGGATAAAATTTATTTCAAAACAGATTGAAGAAATATTAGGCTACAAAGTTGAGGATGTAAAAGGTGAGAAGTTTGAATTATTTATAGACAAAGACGATGTTAATAGGGCGCTTGAGTCTTTTAAAGTAAACTTAACGGGCCAAGCTACTAATATTAATAATTTAAGACTAACCCATAAAAATGGAACTACTATTTGGTTTAAAGCTAATACTAGATTAGTAGAGAACAATTCTGAAAACACCTTTGAACTACACGGTGTTGCAATTAATATTGATCAGGTTAGAGAAAATGAATCACTTTTAAAAAGAAGCATTGAGCGTAGTGAAACTGAACTTAGTATTACAAATGCGTTAAATAAAGTGGTGAGTGAAAGTGAACTTTTTGAAAGAGCCTCTGAAGGATTGTCCAAGATTTTTGATGGTCAGGGTTTTATTACGGTAAATGGCTATACACACAATAGAATATTAAAAGTTCATAATTTAAGGGGTAATGCTAAAGCGCTAAAAAGGGCCCTGAAAATAATGAACATTGATTTTGAAAATTATGAGATTCAATTAACAGAAAAATTTTATAAGCTTATAAAAAAAGGTGATCTAATAATTCATAATAGTGATGACCTGGGTGATTTGGTTGAAGGCCGAATCTCAAATTTAATTTACGGTGTGGCTAAGTCTATTTTCAAAGGTTATACCCTATACACAATGCCATTATTGGTTGATAATGAACCAAAAGGCTCTTTTGTTATTTTTATACCAAAGAGCCCCGATCAACTTGATTTGAGCCAATTAAAAACATTTTCAAACTTGGTATCAAATACGTGGCAGCGAATTTTATATTATAAAAATCTAGAAAATACTACAAGAAAGTTAGAAGAAGCCCAGCAAATAGCTAAAATGGGTAGCTGGGAGTACGATTTGGCTAGTGAAAAAGCAATTTGGAGCAATGAAACCTATAATATTGTGCAATGGCCACTCGACCAAGAACCACCGAGTCTTCAAGATCACAGTGCATTTATGCACCCCAATGATTTTGAGATGTGGAAACAGGTAGTTCAAATAGCGATTTTAAATAAGGAAGAATTTGCATTTAGAATGCGTATGCTTGTTGATGGAAAGGAAAAGTGGATTTTTAATGCTGGTAAACCTATTTTAGATTCAAATGGAGAAATAATAAAATTTCAGGGTATTTTACAAGATATTCATAAAATTGTTTTACAAGAGCAAAAACTAATTGAAACTAAAACCCAGCTTGATCTAGCGCTTGAAGGAGCAGGGCTTGGACTATGGGATTGGAACCTAGAAACCAATAAAGTAACTTTTGACAAGAGATGGTGCAATATGCTTGGCCTAAAATATGAAGAAACAAAAATGGAGCTTTCTACATGGCAAAAACGAGTTCACCCAGTGGATATTGATCAAACTTTAAAGGATATAGATGAATATCTTGATGGTGGCACCGATCATTATGAAAATATACACCGAATGAAACATGCCAACGGGCGTTGGGTGTACATAATGGATAGAGGAAGAGTTTCTGAAAGAGATAACAATGGAAAACCTACAAGATTTACAGGAACCCATTTGGATATTACTGAGAGTAAATTGCTGGATCAAAAGCTAAGGCAAAACCAATATTTTATAGAAGTAGCACAAGATGTTGCACAAATTGGAAGTTGGCGGGTTGAGTTGCCTAATAAATTAGTTTGGTCTGATAATGCATATAAAATATTTGAACAAGATCCTGAAAAAGGCACATCAATAGCGCTTTTTGATTCGTTGGTACATCCTGATGACCTACAAAAAATGCAACAGGCAACAGAAGATGCTTTAAAAACAGGAAATTATAGTATTACTTACCGTATAAAAGCAAAAAGCGGAATATAATGGCTGCAGTCGAAGGCGGTATTATTTAATAATGAGAATGGTGAGCCGCAAAGTGTAATTGGAGCGGTGCAGGATATTACTGAATTGGTTCAAAAGTCTTATGAACTAAATGAAAAGAACCAATTTTTAGAAATGGCACAAGAGGTGGGGATTACCGGTAGCTGGAAATTTAATACTGAAACTGGAGAGTTAACATGGTCAGATAAAACCTATGATATTATGGGTTTACCAGTAGGCATACCGGTTACTTTTGAAAAGTATGTTTCTTTAATTCACCCTGAAGATGTTGAATATTTTAAAGAAGCATGGCAAAAAGCATATGAAACCTTTAAATATGATATTGATCTGCGGATAATAATAAATGGAAAAATTAAGTGGATAAATGCTAAGGCAAGTTTTGATGATGTTGAATTAAAAACAGGAAAAGAAGTTATTGGCTCTATTCAAGATATAACTCAAAGAAAAACGCTAATAGACCAAATTAGCAACCAAAACAAAAAACTTCAAGAAATTGCATGGACACAATCTCATTTAGTGAGGGCTCCTTTATCAAATATTATGGGTTTAATAAATCTGTTTGATATGATTAAAGATGATGCTGATACGGTTAATCAAGTAATGAAAAACATAAAAATTACAGCGGAAGAGTTTGATCAAGTAATTAAAGATATCACTAAACGAAGTGAAGATCTTTATGCTGAATTAAAAGAGCACAGTTCTGATTTTGACCCAACGGCAAAGCCAAGCATTATTCAAGCTTAAAAAATAAGAGCCACCCTTTTAAAGGTGGCTCTTAACACATGATGTAATGAAAAAATAATTACTTCAAAACAGCTATTCGTTTTGTAGATACTCCGTTTTTATGTTTTATGCTCACAAAATAGTTTCCTGATTGAAGGTTAGAGTCTAGATTAATACGAGCAGTTGATTGAACTATTTGAGTTGAAAAATATACCACTTTACCAAAAGCATCAAAGATTCTAATACTTTCAATTTCTGAATCCATTTTCACAGTAATTTGATCACTCGCGGGATTTGGAAATAACGATACATCAACATTAGAAATATTATTAATTGAAACGGGGTCATTAATATTATCAATTACACTTACAGTATAGCAAGCTAGTTCAAAGAAAAGTGCTCCCTGAGTCATAGCTGATGAAACGTCATTATTAGAAATTACTATGGTAAAGTCTTTCTCAATCCAATGGTAGGCAACAATATTATTTATTCCACTTCCAGCATGGCCCACCCAGTTCATGGTATCACCTTCTTCAGTAATTACTTCAACAATAGAAACTTGATACCCCCTGTATTCGGTCATTTTTTTGGCGCACATCATGCTGCCCCTATCTTGGCCCGATCCTTCAGTTTTTACTAGCATGGCTTTAACAAGGTCAATATCTAAGATATTTCCGTTAAAAAGCTCACGCATAAAATTCGCTACATCTACTGGTTTTGCGATTAGCGCTCCATTGCCCCCCCTTGAGCTTAAGTATGAGTCATGAAACCAAGTGCTTCTTTCATCGTCTTTTACATAAACTCCATTAAGGTTGTCCATGTTAAAAGATTTGCCAGAGGTAATTGCGGCATCATCAAAATTTAGTGTACTAAAAATTCTGCTTTCAAACTCATCGGCTAAAGAATTGCCAGTAACATCTTCAATTAAAAAGCCGAGCATGTAACCATTTGTATTGTTATAATTCCAAGTTTTATCTTGACTTGGTTCGGGCATGTAAGCAAGAATGTCTCTTGGAGTCCAAAGTCTTTTGCGGTCGTCCCAAATATCTCTGTAAACATCAGTTCCTCCATTTGAGTAAACTTCATTTAAACCACTAGTGCTTTTGAGTAATTCTTCTACGGTAATTGAACCACTTACATTAACCATATTTTTAGTGTCCATGTATTGGCCAATGGTATCGGTTAATGCTAGTTTTTCTTCTTGCACTAATTGTAGCACTATTACTGATGTAAACAAGTTTGTTGCCCCAGCTACGTGCCAATTTCTATTTGGATCTACATCTTCTCCATTTTTTCTTTTGCCATAATAGGTAGTGTAAGTAGAATCATTAGGAAGTATAATGCTCATTGCAGCGCCTTCCATTCCATAGGTAATTGCACCTTTTCTTAGTATAGCGTTCGTTTCTTCAAAGTATTCTCTTGTAGTAATGTTTTGCGCCAAAACGCTTGATGTTGCGATTAGAATAATTGTAATTGATTGTAAAAGCTGTTTCATGTTTTTGTGTTTTTTGTTTGATGGGGTCAAAGAACACAAGTGCATATTGCAGCGGCCTTCACATAAGTTTCAATCATTAGCATTATTGTTTCATATTGATGTAAGTGATTGAAAAACAGCAGGTAAAGCTTTTGTTAGCATTATTGTTACATCTCATAGCACTATTGTTTCGCAGCCCAAGTTAAGTAGTAGCAAATGAGATCTTTATGATTTTATAAAGGAGTGTCGGTTGTTGTAGCTCAAATTCTATAGTTGAGTAAAGTAATTAATTAGGGTATGGTGGGAGCGATTGAAATCGCTCGCCACTGATTGATCAGAAACGATGGAATTCAGTCCATCGAATTGAATAGGGAACAGCATTCTCGATTTTTCCTATGTTCTATTCTGCTCAAAAAACTCGGTAGGGCTTTGGCCTTTTATTT
>JBMYOR010000089.1:0-8576 GCA_049599535.1 Bacteroidia bacterium
TGGGGGGAGTATAAAATTAGTTTAGGATCTACTTCAGATTAATAATTTTATGCTCCCCTAATTTACACAAAAAAATGAATCAATAATTAGATTTAGTTACCTTAAATAACCTACTATTTACCCTATTTTTTAATAAAAAAATTAATACGGGCCAATCAATTCAACTCAATATTTATAATAATATTGGCATTTGCTTAGTTGAAAACAGCGAATACGATTCAGCGATTATATACCTTGAAAAAGCCTTAGAAATAGCTAAAAATCAAGGTAACCTTGGCGAAGCCTCAAAATCAGTTAATAATTTAGCCATTGCATTTAAAGGGCTAGGGCTATATCAAAAGGCCATTGTTTACTATCACACCTCAATTAGATTTAGAAAATTATCAAATTCAAAATCAGGAATTGAATATTCATATTTAGGCTTAGCCAATTTGCACACTAGAATTCAGCATTTAGATTCAGCTGCTTTCTATTTTAAATTGGTTAATAAAAATATAAAACGGGCGCACAGTTCAAAGCTTCTAAACGATTATTACGAATACTACTCAAACTATTTAAAAGCTCGTGGAAATTTAGAATTATCATACACCTATTTAGATAGTGCCCATAAAAACAGCCGCACTAACTCCCAGGGCTTGTTTACTGAGCAAATTGCCAATTATCAGATTTTATTTGATGCTCAAAAAGACGAATTTGAAAAGCAACAACTCAAAATATCTTTGCTTCAGGAGCAAAAAACGCTTGCCAAAACGTATTCAAAATTAGCTTTTCAAAAAAAGATCATTTATTTGAGCTTGATAATTTTATTACTAGCCTTAATAATAATTTCGTTTTATTATTTTGCTAAACGTAGAATTGACATTGTAAACTCTAAACTAAAAAGTGTAAATAACCAACTAACCGATAGCCTTAGTGAAAACAAGGCGCTTGTTGGTATAATTGCGCATGACCTTAAATCGCCCTTTGGGCAAATTAAAGGCCTTATTGATATTTTAGAAGACGAACAGGAACTAAACCATACTTACTTGGCCATGATTAAACGCTCATGTGCCAATGGCAACGACCTTGTTAATGATTTAATTACCGCCCACAAGGTAGAAACCATAGAAACTACTTTATCAAAGTTTGACTTGAGCTCGTTTATCGGCGAATTAAAAACTAATTATTCAGTTTTAGCGGCTCAAAAAGGTATAACACTAAATATTGATATTAAACATAGCTTTGAAGTATTAAGTGACAGAAGATTGCTTTATAGGGTGTTTGATAATTTAATAACAAACGCAATTAAGTTTTCTCAAAAAAACGAAACCATTAGCATTACAGCAGAGCAGAAAAATCAAGAAATTAAGCTTTGTGTAATTGATAACGGCCCTGGCATTGATAGTAATGAGCAAAAAATAATTTTTGAAAAGTTTAAACGCGGTAAATCAAAGCCCACCGCGGGCGAGAGCAGCTCGGGCCTAGGTTTATACATTACTAAACTAATCTGCCAAAAATTAAACCATCAACTATTACTTACAAGTAAAATTGGTAAGGGGTCTAACTTCTGTATTATAATAAACAATGAGCAAGCTTAGAATTGACTCTTTTATTAGAATTGTGTCAGCTATTATCCTTTTTGGCCTTGGTGGTCAGTTTGAAGTACCTATAGGGCCGGTTCCGTTTATACTAACTGATTTTTTTGTTTTTTTTATGGCTCTTAGTTTGAGCGTAAATCAATTTGCTTTAGCTGTAGTTACGTATTTACTTATGGGAGCTGTTGGATTACCGGTTTTTTCAGGTGGGGCCGGTGGTTTTGAGCATATTATTGGCAACACGGCTGGGTACTTAATCGGATACCTATTGGGTGGTTTAATTGTAAGCACAATTATAAAAAATTGTAAAAAGTGGTATCAAAAAGTCATTTTGGTTTTTATTGGCTATTATGTACTTTTTATTTTGGGAGTAAGTTGGTTGGCTTATAATAGCGGTATTAGCGTAATTGATGCATTTGTTTTAGGGGCATATCCTTTTATACTATCAATGCATTTAAAGGCAAGTTTGGCTGTGGTACTTTACTATGGTATTAAACATATTAAAAATTAAAACAGGCAGTATTACGATTTGTATTACACCTATTAAATCACCTACTTCTATTATTAATTACCTTTTAATGGGGCAAAATATGGCCTTCTGCCTATTAACAGTTGAGTATTTTAAAGCTCAGAAATTGTTAACTGAAACTAAGTTATCTAAAATCGAAAAAACTATTATCAGCCCTATATTTTATAGCCATTTTTAGACCTCATAAAAAAAGCAGAGCCCTAAGAAAACGAAAGAACTCTGCTTAAATTAAAATTACTCTTTTGGGAGAAGTCTTCCACTAACGGGTTCAAGGTCATACATTTCAAATGTCTCGATAGTGCTTTCCATATCCTCATTTTCGCCGTGATCGTCTTTTCCCTGTTGTGTTTCAAGAAAGTTATAAAGCGTTTCTTTCTTGTCGTAAGTTGACCATACTACTACTGTGTTTCTTTCCTTATCAACACTTACCTGATAAGCTAAAAGACCGTCAGATCTTTTGTCCATTTTCATAGTTGGAGCTTTCGCAATTCTTACCAAGTCATCAAGTTTACCAGGTTTTGCAGTAGATAATGATACAAATGTGTACGTTGGATTACTCATAATCATTGTTATTTTAATTTATTACTATGTTTCTGATGCAAATATAAGACATTACTTCATATACATTGCTTTATGTGTATATTTGTTCAAATCCTAATTAATCTGATAGAATGGATTACACCTTATTTAAAAAAATAATAGAGCTCATAGAAGCATATCAAAAAGGGAACTCTTCTGAAAAAGTGGAAGACTTTACGATTTGGCTCAATAACACCCTTTTTTCAGCTAATAGCGCAGACAATCATTCAACTCATGATGAATTGGCCATAGCTTTCAAGTTGATGTACTTGAACAAAGAATTGAAAAAACAAACTAAAAGTATTTTGTCAAATTCAAGTATTTCTTCAATTGATGAATACAGCTTTTTATTGCATTTACACTATCAAGAAAGTTTCAGAAAAATGGAAATAGTAGAAATGCACAATCTTGAAGCACCAACCGGAATTGAGATTATCAAACGACTTTTAAAGAATAAGTTTATTGAAGAGTTTGCCGACAAAGAAGATAAACGAGCTAAGAGAATTAAAATTACAAAAAAGGGAATAGCGGAAGTGAATACTATTAAACCAAAATTTGATAAGATTTTCAACAAGTTTTCAGAACCATTGAGCTTGAATGAGAAGATTCAATTTAGTGGTATTTTAGAGAAACTAATTGAATGAAAATTAATAACAAGGCACAACTCCTATAAGCAATTGCACCCTACGAGACACTGCCCATAGCCAAACCGGTTTCATAATTTTTAGTGAATATAAACTCGGTAAACGAACTGTCAGTTGTTAAAATTGATTGCTTGACACTATTAAAGAACAGGCCTTGCCCAAGGCAGAACGCTGTTGCAAGTAGAATGAATTAAATATTAGATAATAGTTTTAATGTGACTTGCTATTTTCACATGAAACCCACTTAATTATAACCTAATATTTAAAAACACACTTGGTGTAAACGGCACCCCTTCTGGAATATCGAAGCTACCCTCTTGATATGAGATAAAATAATTAGGTCTCAAATTTTTAGCATTAAAAACATTTAGCACTGAAATACCAGTTTCGCAAAGCCATTTGTCATTTTTACTTTTAAACCTATACATGCCCGCAGCGTCAAATCTATTATAGGGTTTGCCGTTAATTTGCTTATTTACGTACAATCCTGAACCATAAACATAATTGGCGCTTATTATAAAAGGGCCTAGGTAGGCCACAACATAAGTTTTAAGTTCGTGCCTTTGATCTTGCGGTGCCGGACGGTATTCACCCTTTTTAAAATAATTGAAGTGTTCAATAGTTTTTGAAAGTGTGTAATTAAAACCGTATTCAAGTTTTTTTAATGATCTATTTAAGGCTATATCAATTCCCTGAGAATTTGAATATCCTCTAAAATACCTAAACTTACCGTCTAGATGTACCCATCTATTAAGTCCTTTAGTGTTTTTATAATAAGCCTCAGCCCGTAAAACTGTGTTTTTAACTCTGTATGAGCTACCAATTACTGCTTGTTGGCTGTTTGTAAATGAATTTAATTTATCATCATAAACAAGCCATTTAAAAACATAATTTTTACGTTCGTCAATAAAAGCATCATTAGAGTAATACTGCCTATAAATACCCGCAGCCGCATAGGTGCTAAGGTTATTTGTTAGGTTTATATTTAGCATTACCCGTGGCTGTAAATACACTTTATTGGTACTTACCCAATCTGATCTGATGCTTAAGTTTAAAACAACATTTTTAGAGAACGTAAATTTATCAGACACTGCCAGCGCTATGCGATTGAGTGTTTTGGTTTGGCTTTTTTTATTTGAATCAACAGATTGAGCGAGCTCTTGATTTAGGCTTGCAGAAAACTGATGTCTGCGTATTGCGGGGAAATCATGCTTTAATCGGTTTGAAAATAGGCTGATATTATTTATAGCAAAGTCTAGCTTCTCTTCGTTTCTATTTCTGTCTTTAAACTTAATTGCGGTAGAGTCTTGGTTTCCGAAACTTGACCATGATGTTGAGATGGCACTAGTTCCACCGTTTTGCCAAGTTTGCGATATTTTGGCATTTAATCCTTTTTGCGTACTTGCTAAGCTACGAGTAGCTTTAAAAGCACCAGCTTGAAAATTTTTTTCGCCAAACTCTTGAAAATAGGTTTCGCCAATTGCTATGGCATTAATACTCAACTTACTGTTTTTGCTCAATTGCGAACTAAATTTTGCATTATAATCGCTAAACCTATGGTCGTTTACATCATTATAAAAAGGTATATCTAACTTTTTATACAAATGATAATACGTTTGCCTTGATGCCAATTGCAACGTTGAGTTTTTAAAAACAGGTAAATTTAAATGTGCCGATAGCGTTTGATTATTAACTCTAAGGTTAGCCTCAGGCTTTTTGCTATTACCATTTAAACTTGTAATATTTACCCAGCCCCCTACTCTATCGCCCGTATGGGCATTATAACCGCTCTTTTTAATTTCAATATCTTTAATCATTAGCGGATTAACCACGCCAATGTACTCGTTGTAGGTTCCTGTTCCAAACAACGTAATATCTTCAAAATTAACTTGTGTTTGACCACGATAACTACCTTGTACTATATAATCTTTTGTTTGCTCACCCGCAGCTAAAACGCCAGCTTGTAGCCGTAACATATTGAACAAAATATTATCGCTACTGCCTGGGTACAATATAGCTGTTTTGTTATTTGCCTTAATGGTAAAAGGTTCTTGTTGTGCATAGGCATTTTGTGCAGAATTAGAGTTGATAACCACCTCATTTAATGTGGTAAACACTGGCTTTAATTCAATATTAATTTCGCCTTGAGATTTTATGGTAGTATCGTGCTGGTAATAGCCTAAATGTTGAGTTTTTATATTGCAAAAACTGTTTCTTGTTCTAAAAGTAAATACACCATTAAGATTGGTAATCACCTGAGTACCATTAATTTTAATTTGAGTATAAGGTAAAGCTTCACCACTTATTTTTTCAACAACCTTACCTACCAAAACATTTACATTTTCACCTTTAAGTTCGTTATCGGTATTTTTTAAAATATAAATATTATTACTTTTTATTACCGTAATGTTACAAGGTATTGTTAGGGCGTTCACTGCATCGTCAAGGTTTTTAAACGACCCATTAATAGTAATTAAACAGTTACTCACCAACGCGCTATTAAACGAAAACTCAAGACCGTGTTTTTCGTTAAGCTGAACCAAGGCATCAGACAAAGGGGTATTGTAATAAGAAAGCTCAATATTTTGAGCTTTGGTAATTATAGCTGTAAAGCTAAAAAGTATGAAAAATAAATACCTAATGGCCTTATTACTTTTTTATTAAAAACCTATTGGTGTCTTGTTGATATACCTGCAAATTATGTGTAATACAAATAATCGAAAGGGCCTCAATTGGGTTTGTGGGTTTTGTAAAAATACCGGTATACGTATTAAATAAATCTACATTTCGGCTTACTTCAATGGTAATGTCATACTGTGTTTGTAACTCGTTAAAAACCTGCTTAAGGCTCGTGTTTTTAAAATTAAGAAGGCCGTTGGTCCAGCTTAAAACAATTTCTTCATTAGCAGTAGAAGTAATTAGCTCACCATTAGGGGCCATTTTAGCCATTTTGTTAGGGGTAATTTCAACCTTACTATTACTGTTTTGCACTAGTACTTTACCCGTTTTACAATACACAGTATAATCACTATTTCTACTATTTATATTAAAACTTGTGCCTAATACACTTGTGCTACCATTTGCAGATTCAACAATAAACTTGCTGCCTTTTTCTACTGTAAAAAAGCCTTCACCTTCAAACTTTACATTGCGGTTTACAAACCACCAATAGGGTTTTACACTAAGGTTACTATTAGCGTTAAGTTTTACCGTGCTACCATCGGGTAGGTTTACATTGGCCAAAACACTATTGCCTGTAGAGTAACTTTTGGTGTAAATATTCATAAAAGCGAATGCCGAACCCAAAATTATTGCCAGCGATGCTGCAACTTTTATAGCTCCAAACCGCATGGCTTTTACCTGTTTAGTGTTGCCTTTTATTTGAGCCAACACATCTTGTTTACTAGTACTAAAACTAACATCGGCTTGCTCAAAAAGCAATTCGTCAAGCTCGTTTAGCTCATGGTTGGGGTCAATATGATTTTTATTATTGCTCACGGTTTTAGTTGTGCTCTTAAGTATTTAATAGCTCCGCTCATTCGTTTTTCTATCGCTTTAACGCTTATTTCAAGTCTAACAGCAATTTCTTTATAGGTAAGTTGCTCAATTCTATTCATTAAAAATACAACTCTTTGGTTTTCGGGCAAACTTGCCAGTGCAGTTTCGTACTTGATTTTAAGCTCTTTAAGCTCTAATTGTTGGTGGGGAGTATTTGTATCTATATCAAATTCAAAAGGTTTTTCTGGTGTGGTTTTATTTTTTCTAAAGTGCGATATTAATTGATCGCTTGCCATTTTGTAAAGCAACGCTTTTATGTTTCTATGGTCAAATTGCTTTCGTTTTTCCCATACTTTGGTAAAAACATCTTGGGCAATATCGGTTGCCAAATCTTTGTCAGAACATTTGAAATACAGATACTTACGCACTTGATCAAAGTATCGATTAAAAAGGCTTTCAAATTCTCTATCACTTATCAATTAACCATGAATGTTAAAAATATTGCTCCGAAGCTACGGCAACAGAGCAATATTTCGAAAAATCAACCTATTAGTCTTTTTCTATTTTAAAGTCTCCTTTGCGGTCGCCATTTTTAGGTTGTTGGCTTTTGCCATCTTCTTTACGGTAAACTCTCCAGTTTTTTTGGTCTTTATCTTTAATGCAGTGTGCATAGTATACTCCAAAAAGCTTTTTGTACTCATCACTTTGTTTATCAAGGGTTTTTAATTTTTCTTTAATCTCGTCGCAATTCAGCTTGTTATTACTGTAATCGCCACATTTTTGTTTTATAATTTTAAGTACACGATTGTAGGCATCACTACCTTTTTCCAGTTGGCTTAGCTTTAGTTTTAAAGAGTCGCAGGGAGTTTTGATCTCTTTATTTTTACTGCATTTTAGCTTAATTAGCTTTAGGGTTGCCATGTACTCGTTGCTGCCTTTTTCTTGACTCTTTAGCACTCGCTTTAGCGAATCACAAGGGCTTGGTTTTAAAGGTTTTTCACAGCTATCTTTTATAAGTTTAAATGTAGATTTCCAGGTATCAGACCCCTTTTCAGATTTGCGTAAGACAACATGCAACGAGTCGCAGTACTCGTGCTTATCTGTTTCTAGAGCTTGCTCTTGCAGCGTGTATTCTATATCTTTATTTACGGCATTTTCAATTGACGATTCGCCGCAACTTGATAAAAATAATATGGCAAATAGGGCCAATACACTGATTATTATGTTCTTCATTATTTACGGGGATTTAAGAGTTAATGTTGATTGTGCTGGGGTTGGTTATTCTTTTTTGCAGTCTTTTTTTCCACCTTTTTTGGGTCCTTTTTTGTGTGGTCGTTTACCATCTTTTTTACAAATTGAATCCGCTATACATTTATGTTTAAATAGCTTTTTAATTTTATGGGCTTCGTACTTAGTAAGCTCTTTTGATTTTAATAATACTTCAAGGCTATCGCAGTAAGATGTAATGGTATCGGTAACTGCAGAATCGGTAGCCACTTGCTCGGCATAAAGGGCTCTAAATTCTGTATTAAGATTTGATTCTACAGAATCGGTGTTACAGCTCACTAAAAAGGTTACAGCGGCAAGCGTTAAGGTAATGATGATTTTTTGTGTTTTCATAATGATTTGTTTACCTATATAACCGCAATACCTTTTAAGCACCCTACCAAAAAAGTAATTTTTTTTTAAAATGGGTATCGGTAATGTTGCCAAAATACAATTCGATGGTATGAATTCCATCGTTTCTGATCA
>JBMYOR010000090.1:0-8573 GCA_049599535.1 Bacteroidia bacterium
GCTAAAAGCCTTGCAAATATTGCCCGGAGTTAGCAGTGGTAATGAAGGTAGCGCCAACTTGTATGTGCGCGGCGGCAATAGCGACGAAAACTTGGTGTTACTTGACGGTCTTCCTCTTTTCAATATCAATCACTTTGGTGGTTTGATTTCTGCTTTTCATGTTAACAGCATACAAAAAGTAGATTTTTACAAAGCGGGTTTTAAAGCAGAATACACCGATAGGCTTTCATCAGTTATTGACATCAAATTAAAAACTGGAGATAGCATAAATTCCTATTCTATTGATTTTGGGCTAATAAGTTCGTCAATTACAAGCAGTGGTGCTTTAGGAAAATCTAATAAGCTTACTTACAACTTTGCCCTGCGCCGAATGATGTATGATTTTTTGCTTAGGCCCACTACTTCTCTACTTTTTGATGGCGAAAGTGTTGGATACTATTTTTTTGATGCAACGGGTAAATTAGACTATGCGCTTAACAGAAAAAACTCCCTATCACTAGTGTCATACGCAGGTAGAGACCAATTGTCTTATTACACATACTTACGAGAATTTGATTTTAAACAAACCAATAAAGTAAATTGGGGCAGCCAAGGATTGCTGCTAAAATGGAATAATAAAATAAACGAACAAAGCCAACTAACAACTGACATTTACTACAGCGGCTTTAGAAACAGATTTTACGCTGCCGATGACTTTAGAAGCGACAATTATAAAATTGATGCTTATGTGCTCTCTAAAATTGAAGAATTTGGCATTAAAAGCCAATTAGAATACAAAATCTCAAAGTCAATCCATGTATCGTCTGGCCTATTTTTATCCAAAAGAAATTTTACTCCGAGTTTTACCTATGTAAATGAATATGAAAACGGAAATGTAATTGGAGAACCTCTTACTTATGGTGAAAAAATATGGGGTACCGCTATAAATTATGGCGCTTTTGGACAAATGGATTTAAAAATTTCACCATCTACTGGTTTAAATTTTGGTATTAATTGGCTCTGCTATAATTACAATTCTACAAATACAAATCACTTACAACCTCGAATAAGCCTAAACCAAAAACTTAATGAAAAAACCAATCTGTTTTTGGCTTATGATAATATGGCGCAAACTACGCACCACATTGTAAGCTTTGGAGCGGGCTTACCTGTTGAAATTTGGCTACCATCTACTGAAAAAATAAAGAATTCAAGATCACAACAAATTTCGCTGGGGCTTGAATTAAAAGGTGATGGTTCAGCATTTATTATTGAGGCTTATTACAAAGAGCAAAACGGGCTTTTAATGTTTAAAAGTGGTTATAATGATTTATTGGCGTTTTATAATTGGGAAGACTATTTGATTTCTAATGGCAATGGCTATGCAAAAGGTGTTGAAGTTCAGTATGAATACAATCACTTAAAGCACAGGTTTTATGGCAATTATGCACTTTCATTTGCCGAAAGACAATTTGCACAAATAAATAAAGGCGAGCGGTTTTGGTTTCATTTTGATAGAAGGCATACCATCAACTTATCATACCAATATGAATTTAATAATAATTGGAATTTAGCGGCTCAATGGTTTTTTGGTAGCAGCTTTCCGTTTTCAATCCCCGCCAAAAAAGGTTTGGCAATTGATATTGAAAGCGCCACTATAAATCAAATAGGTCTCAACGAAGTGTATTACTATTCGGGTATTTCAAATATTAGGCTTGAAAACAGCCATAGATTAGACGTAGCTTTTACCAAGGAGATTGATAAACACTATGGTAAAAAGACAGTAAAATTCGGGGTATATAATATTTACAATAGGCTTAACCCTTACAATTATTTTATTAGAACCGTTAGACTTGAAAACGGTACCGAACAAGATGCATTTTTCAAGCAAAGCTTTTTCCCAATTATTCCCTACTTCTCAATAAACTACAGTTTTAACCACGATCATGTTCAACAGAAATTGAGTAAGCTAAAATGCGGCTAGGTTATCAATTGCTAATGGCAAATTGAAATAAATAATCTAACCGTTTATCCTAATCCATCAAATTATTAATGTAACCCCTTTCTATCTACTAAAATATGAAACTACAAGTGGTAAAGAGTTTGTAATTAGCGGTAACCTTCAAGTTATAAAATAAAAAAATCCCCAACTAGCAATACGCCAATTGGGGATTTTACTTTTCTCGGTTATTATTTTTCTACTCTATGCCAAGTAGTTCAACATCAAAAATTAAGGTAGATCTGCCCGGTATTTGGCCGCCAAATTGAGGGCGCTCTCCGTATCCGTACCAATAAGGTATTACCAAGGTAGCCTTTGAGCCTTCGTTTAATTCAGCAAAACCCTTGTGCCAACCTTCAATTACACCGCCAGTAATTAATTCAAAAGAAAATTCGCCAGCGTCAAATTTAATTTCACCCGGAAAATAGCCATTGTATTTTGCTTTTATGGTTTGGCCTTTGGTGGGTTTAGGGCCTGCACCTTGTTCTTTAACACAGTAAAAAAGGCCATCTCCGGTTTCTAATACTTCGCCACCGTCGCAGTATTCTTCGGCCATTTTTTTCAAAAACTGTTTATAGGGCTCTTTTCCCGCTTTTGCAGCTTTAACACCTTCATTTCGCATGGCATTTTTAGCTTCTTGCTCTTTTTTTAGAATCTCCATTTGAGCTTTATTTTGCTCAGGTGCCTGCTTTGCAAACTCATCCCAAAGGGCATCGCTATACTTAAACTTTTTAGCTTCTTTACCATTACGTATTATGGTGATTTTGTTCATTTTATCACCTTGAGTTATGGCATTAACTACATCCATGCCTTCAATTACATAACCAAAAACTGAGTGGCGAAAATCTAAATGCGGCGTAGCAGTGTGTGTTATAAAAAATTGAGACCCATTGGTACCAGGTCCTGAGTTGGCCATTGATAAGGTACCTTCTTTATCGTGCATTAGGTCTTTATGAAACTCATCACCAAACTTATATCCTGGGCCTCCCGCGCCAGTTCCGGTGGGGTCTCCACCTTGTATTACAAAGTTGGGCACTACTCTATGAAAAGTTAATCCATCGTAATAAGGCTCCTTATCTCCTTTTACATCGTTAGGTTTAGTTCCTTCGGCAAGAGATATAAAGTTGAGCACTGTAAGTGGCGCTTTTTCATAGGCCATGTCAACCAAAATGTTACCTTTTGTGGTTTCGATTAATGCGTATAATCCGTCTTCTTTCACAATTTTATTTTTGTTATTACATTGAGTTGCAGTTGATAAAAACAACACCAACGGCAACAGATAAAAAACGTACTTAAATGATTTCATAGTTTTAATTAGCTATTTTAAAAACTGACTAAAAGTATCACCTCTTAAACCCAATCTCAGGGTTTCGAGCGGAATTACTTCTTCAGCTGCAATATTACCAAGGTTTACATCATAGCCAAGCAGCTTTATAAACCAAACTTGCTGTGCTTTTTTAGGGGCTTCCCAAATAATGCTCTCTGATGGTATTTTGGTTAAAATCTCATCAATTAAACCGCTTCTGATTTCGCCGCTACCTCTAAAAATACCTACGGTGCCGCTCTCTCTCGCTTCGGCAATTACTTTCCAACTACCAGCTTCAAATTCGGCCTTCATTAGCTCAATCCACTTATATGGCGGTATTATTACATTTTCGTCTTTAGATCCTACTTCAGACAATACAGTGTACTTCTCAGATAATTTAGATATGTACTCACACTTTTTAGCATGTTCCATATCCATTGATCCATCAGAAACCTCAACATACTCTACACCATACTGATCTAAAACATTGGTATAATCTTCAAACTGATCTCTTATTACAAAGGCTTCAAAAAGGGTTCCTCCAAAATAGGTTTTTATGCCTGCCTGTTTATAAAGGTCAATTTTTTCTTTTAGATTTCTTGAAATAACTGATGTACCAAAACCCAGTTTTACAAGGTCAACCAAGTGCTCGTTCATACTTAAGAAATCTTCAACTTGCCTTAAGCTTAGCCCTTTGTCCATTACCATGGTTAAACCAGCTTCACGTGGTTTTACGCTCCTGTTTGGAACATTTTTTAAGTTAAAATTCATTTTGATTGTTTATGTATTATATATCTCTTGCACTAAATAATGTTTTCCTAAATCGGGGAACATTTCTAAGAATAGTTTTAATGATTTAGGATCGTTGTCTTTGGCTTCGGCTAGGTGAAAAACAGCTTCGTGAGCTACCCCTAAGTTTAATAACACCCCGGCCATGGCCAAATGAAGCTCAACATCTTCGGTATGCTTTTCCAGTGCATCTTCAAGTGATTGTTTGGCTTCTTTAAACAAACTATAATCGCACAAAAACAGTACGAAACCCTTTACATATTCGGGGTTGTGTACTTCAAGTTCAAGTGCGCGCGAATAGTTTTCGTAAGCATTGGCAAATTGATCTAAATCGCTGTAGCATTCGGCCATACTAAACCAAAATGAGCTATCGTCTTTATCAAGATCAATTGCCTTTTTAAAATATTCTAAAGCAAGATTGTAGTTTTCGTCGAGTTGATAGGTTGTACCTAATCCATGCCAAGCATCAGAAAAATTAGAGTCAACCTGTAAAGCCTTTTTATAATATTCGCGGGCTTTGCGCGTGTTTTCCATGGCTTTATAGCAATTGGCTATATAGCACAGAGCAAAAATATCGTCTTTACTAATTTCGAGAATCTTTTTAAAACTATCAATAGCTTTATCAAATTCATCTTTTATGTAGTGTATGTTGCCCTGATTTAAGTGGGCGGGCACGTATTTTTCATTAATTATACCTGAGTAATCAAAGCACCTAATGGCTTCGTCAAGCTCTTCGTGTTTGTAATGCACATTACCTAGGCAGTACCAAGCCATGTATGAGTAGGGGTTGTCATCAATAAGCTGCGTTAAAAACTCAACTATACCTTCGGTGTGCTCGCTAAAATCGCAACAAAATGCCAGCTCAGATAATGCTTGTTCATTTTCAGGATTACACCGTATGGCTTTTTTAAGCACTTTTATGGCTTTATCGTAACGATCCCAATTCTCGTAGCAATAGGCCATGTACAAATAAATTTCATCTTTATCGCCTTCAATAGATAAGGCTTTTTCATATTGCTCAATGGCCAATTCGTACTGTCCCATTTCGTCATAGGCGTTGCCCAACAGTACAAATACATCGGGGTTGTAAGGCTCAAGCAGCTTAATTCTTTCGGCTAGCTCAAGGGCATCTTCAATTTCATCGTCGTAAATTTTAATATGAGCCAAATGAATAAGCAAAGCTGATGAGAATGGGTACTGTTTAAGTGCCACATCAACAACATCGCGTGCCTTTGCTATTTGATCATTTTGCAGATAAAACTCAACTATCTGCTCATATTGGTCGCTATCAAAAAATGGGGATGAGTGCTCTTGAACCAGCTTTTCGTACAAACTCACTAGTTCTGCTCTCTCATCTCCTGATTGCTCATCGGGTCCATTGAACATAGGGCGCAAATGTAGACGTTTTTGCAATACTTTTGTGATACTACAACAGTGCTTTACACTATGAGAAACACTTCGATTTTAGCCTTAATTGGGCTCATTTCAACAATTTGCATATCAACACTTAAGGCCCAAAACTGGCAACAAAATGCCGATTACTTAATACAAGTAACACTAAATGCTAAAACGCATGAGCTTTACGGAAGCCTTGAACTTACTTACACTAACAATTCGCCAAACACTCTTGATTCGCTTTATTTTCACTTTTGGCCAAATGCCTATAGCCACAAACAAACCCCATTTGCCAAACAGCAAGAACTGGTAGGAAGCCTAGACTTTAGATTTGCAAAAGCTGATGAAATGGGCAAAATGTTTGACGTGGCTTTTACCCAAAATGGAATAAAAACTGACATATTATATTTAGATGATTTTAACGAAATAGGGGCTATTGCTTTAAACCAACCATTAAAACCTGGCCAAAAAGTTAGTATACAAGCCAACTTTAAAGTACGTGTTCCTAAAATGTACTCAAGAATGGGTCGCGAAGGCGAGCACTATTGTATTACGCAGTGGTTTCCTAAAGTGGCAAAGTATGATATTGATGGCTGGCACCGTATGTCGTATCTTGATTTAGGCGAGTACTTTGATGAATTTGGCAGCTACAGTGTTTTTATTACGGTGCCAAAAAATTATGTAGTAGCGGCTACCGGCAATTTGCAAACCGATAGCGAAATAAAATGGCTAAACGATAGAATTGAAAAAAGCAAAAGTGCGGTTTACTCAAAAGATTATAGCTTTATTCAATCTGAGTCAGATTCAACCAAAACCTTGCACTTTTACGAAGACCGCATACATGATTTTGCATGGTTTGCCAATCCAAATTATTTGGTTTCTAAATCAGAAATAAAAATTGACACTCAATTTGTTGAAACCTGGGCATTTTATGAACCCGATGAAGCTAAAGACTGGCTTGATGCCAATGCTTATCTCGAAACAAGTGTAAAGTTTTATTCAACCGAAGTAGGCAATTACCCCTACCAAACCGTAAAAGCCGTTGCGGGCCCACTAAGCGCAGGTGGTGGTATGGAATACCCTACCATAACTGTGATTTCTGCCGGAATTGGTGATGTAAAACGTGTGATTTTACATGAAGTGGGGCATAATTGGTTTCAGGGAATGTTGGGCACCAACGAGCGTAGGTTTCCTTATCTTGACGAAGGTTTTAACACCTACTACGAAAACCGATATTTTAATCAAAATGGTGGTGCACCAGCGGGCATGTTTTCTGAAGGGTTTAATGAATTTATGCTAAGGCACCTAATGGCAAGGCATAACGATATGAACTGCACCCTTCACTCTAACAAATACAATCAACTTAACTACGGCTTAAGTATTTATCAAAAAACGGGATATTACCTCGATTATCTCGAAGACTACCTGGGGCAATCAGTTTTTGACTCTTGCATGCACACTTTTTTTAATAAGTGGAAATTTAAGCATCCATCGCCCGATGATTTTAAAACACATTTTGAAACAATATCGGCACAAAACCTTGATTGGTTTTTTGTTGAAATGCTACAAAACGACAATAGGATTGATTATGCTGTAAAAGCATTAGACAATCAAAAATTGAAGCTTACTAATAAAAACAATAACCATATACCTGTTAAAATCAGATTAAACGACGAAGGCGAAGGTGGCTACACCGAGGTTTGGGCCTTAACCCAAACCGATACCACCATAAATCTTGGTCAAGATTACGAAAGCGCTAAAATCACCAGCTTTTTAGATGTAGGGCCCAATAATAATGTGAGCTATTTTACAGGTCATAAGCCTTTTAAAGTAGATCCGTTTAACCCGTTTTATAGCGGCAGCTCAAATGCCATTAGTTTTTTGCCTGTACTTGGTTTTAATACAAGCAACAAAGCCCTAGTAGGCATGGCTTTTTACAATCAAGTAATTCCACAGCAAAAGTTTCAATACGCTATTGCGCCAATGTTTGGCATTGGTAGCAAAAGCCTTAGCTGGCTTGCCAAAATGCAGTATAACAAATTTTGGAAAACCGAAACCCTTAAAAAAAGATTTCACATTGGTGTTTCGAGCAAAAGCTTTGGGGTACAATACACTCAATTAATTGATACTTTGGTAAGTACCCAAGTGTTTAATTACAAAAGATTTCAGCCCTACCTTAAATATAAAATCGGCCCCAAATACAAGCACCACCTCAGTCATGAGTTTAGCCTGCGTGCCATTAGCCGTAATTTTAATATTCCAAATGGCCGTGAATATGAGCAGTTTTGGAAAACTTTTTTAGAAGGTAGCTATAAGTTTAGCAATACAAAATCTAGCATGCCTATTAATGTAAACCTAAGTGTAAGGGCAGGCGATGGCTTTGCCCAACTGCGCAGCGAAATAAAAGGCGGGGTGCACTATAATGCCAAAAAAGATATTAGATATAGATTATTTGCAGGTACATTTTTACAACAGAGTAGTGCCTACTACGCCGGTTTGTACAATTTTAGATTAAGCAACCGAGCTGGTTTTTACGATTACTTGCTTGATGATTTGGTATTTGACCGTGCCTTGCAAGATAACTTTTTTGTTAAACAACAAACTTGGGGCGAAGGCGGTTTTTCAGGGCCAATTGGTATTTTTTCATCAAACAGCAGCTTATTGGCACTAAATGTATCGGCCGCGCTGCCTGTTACTCCGCTAAGGTTTACCGCCAATTTTGCCTATCTAAACAACAACAGTATTTTAAAAAATCCGCTACAATATGAGCTCGGACTGCAATTAGCCATTTGGAAAGATATTATTACACTAAACCTACCTATTTACTATTCAACAGAAATTAACGATATACTTGACCTTAACCAAGTTGGCTTTTTTGATAGGTTTACATTTACCCTTCAGTTGCACAAATTAAATCCCATTGAGTTAATTCAAGAAGGTGCGGGCAGCCTGTTTTAGCCCTTTTCAAATAGCGTATTTGAAAAGTAAAATCACCCTAAATTTAAAACTACAAACACTCAAACCAAGAGTTATTATAAATTGGCCTTACTTTGGCGCTCCATAAATTTTTAGCAATGGCTCGAGAAAAAAAACTATTTCTGCTTG
>JBMYOR010000091.1:0-8561 GCA_049599535.1 Bacteroidia bacterium
CTTCAAAAGGTTTAATTAAGTAACAAAAAGCACCGGCGGCTATCCCTTCATCAACTTGTTTTCTTTCAGCAGCAGCTGACTGGATAATTACAGGGATATTAGATGTTCTTGCATCATTTTTCATTTTTTCTAAGAGCTTAAAGGTAAATATATCATCCATTGAGTTTCCGCCAGCTGCAGAACCCTGAGATGAGAACTGATTACCACCAGGTGCATCAACTACATTTAATAACACAACTTGACCATCAAAGGTCTTTGCCATATCTACAGCCACTTTAAGAGCATTTTTAGCTTCTTCAGAAAAGTCGGTAGGTACTAGAATATTTTTCATTGTCGTAAGATTTAGAATACAAATTTTGTTTAAACATTAATAAGTCAACGATGACAAAGGTCATATTTTCCAAAAATAGAAAGGGCGGGCCATACTTGACCCACCCTTTCTAAATATTATGTACTTAAAATAAAGTTTAACTTAAACTTTCTCGTGTAAACTGCTCCATATTAGGAGGGGTTTCCATTTCTTCATCGTGATTATGGTTAACCAATTTATCGAGCATATCAACATAAGGTAATCCAAAAGCATCACTTACCGCTTGGTATACAACATCACCTTTAATTATATTTAGCCCTAAAGCTAACTCTCTATTGTCCATGCAAGCCTGTTTCCAACCTTTTTCGGCCAATTGAAGTCCATAAGGCAATGTAGCATTATTGAGGCCTATTGTTGATGTATAAGGCACAGCACCTGGCATGTTGGCTACACAATAATGCAATACTTCGTCAACCACATAAGTTGGTTCGGCATGGGTGGTAGGTTTACAAGTTTCAATGCAACCACCTTGATCAACTGCTACATCAACTACTACGGTTCCAGGTCGCATTTCTTTTAACATATCCTTAGTAATAAGGTGTGGTGCCTTGGCTCCTGGTATTAAAACTGCACCAATAATCAAATCTACTTTTGGTAAAAGGTCTCTGATATTGTACTCGTTACTCATCATTGTAGTAACGTTTTGAGGCATAATATCATCAAGGTATCTTAATCGCTCAAGCGAAATATCGAGTATGGTAACATCGGCACCTAAACCAGCTGCCATATGCGCTGCTTGTGTACCTACTACGCCACCCCCTAAAATCATAACCTTTGCAGGCAATACACCAGGAACACCGCCCATAAGTATTCCGCGGCCGCCCATTGGCTTTTCTAAATACTTTGCGCCTTGTTGTGTCGACATTCTACCGGCTACCTCACTCATTGGTATAAGCAATGGTAATGATCTATCTTCTTTTTCAACTGTTTCGTAAGCCAAGCAGATTGATTTTGATTTGATCATTGCATTAGTTAAGGCTTCGCTAGCTGCAAAATGAAAATAAGTAAATAGCAATTGATTTTCTCTAATAAGCCCATATTCTGGCTCAATAGGTTCTTTTACTTTTACAATCATTTTTGCTTTGGCATAAACATCTTCAATTGTAGGAAGAATTTCAGCACCAGCATCTACATACATGTCGTCAGTAAAGCCAGTTCCATCGCCGGCTGTTGCTTGTACATATACAGTATGACCTCTTTTTACGTACTCTTGTACAGAGGCTGGAGTTAACCCAACGCGGTTTTCGTTGTTTTTAATCTCCTTAGGTACACCTATTATCATAATAAGTAGAGTTTTTAAAAATGTGGTGCAAAATTAGTACTCAGTAACATTCAAAAATTCACTTCATAAAAAAGTTTATTTCAAAATTCTAAGGATTTCTACTTAACATTTATAAGCCTAATAGCTTCTCTTTTACTCAATGGTTTCAAATCATGGTTTTCAACAAAATCAAGTACCCAATTTTTATTGTATTTACTGTATTGCCTAAGCATCCAACCTATGGCTTTTTGAATAAAAAACTCTTTTGAGTTTGAATGCCTCTTAATTACATCGGTAAGCAAGTCTGTATTAACCTGATCTTTATATTTTAATTGGTAAATAATTGATACCCTAACCAACCAAAAATCATTTGAAAAGCTCCATTCTTTAAATAAAGGTAAAACTCGCTGTTCGTTCTTTTTAAGGTAATTGCCCGCCAATGTAGCCGCAACGTAATCTACAGTATCCCACCAACTTTTATTGGTTACCATAAATTCTATCAACAACTCAAAAGTTGAATCATAGTTTTTTTTGTATTTATCGCACAATTCCATGGCTACATATTGAAGCTCACGTTCTGGCGCCTCCCATAGTTCGTGCACCACTTCAGTTAGTTCTGAATAAGCAGGCAATCCTGTTTTGGCAATTACTTGTTTAGTTAATGCCTTTCTCTGAGGCGCCATAATGCCGTAAAAGTCAAATTGATTACGCAAATAGGCCTTCAATTGGGTTGCCTTAACTAAGTTGGTGTTTTTAAAAAAAACAGTTTTTAGCTCATTTACTATAGGATGCATCTATTCTGCTTTTGATTTATTGTAATTACTTTTAATAATTGAGTCAATTTTGTTAATTGTAGTTTGATTAAAATTAGGAGATAAAGACGGCTGCTTGTTGTTAATTGGTAAAACCAAATAGCAAATAATAAAAAAAACAAACCCTATTGATACCAGAACCAATAATTGAGCAAATGAAAAATTTATTGCCTTAAAATGCACATTGCTTTCATTTAGTTTGTCAATACCTTTTTGAGTTAATTGTGCAAACAAACCTTTTTTACTAAACGATTTAAACTCCGCCCTTTCGTTTTCAGTAATCAACATTAAATAGCCGTTTTTTGCCAATGCTTTAGCCTTAATGAGTTCAATATTGCTTTTAAGCAATTGCGTTATATTAACCCACCCAAATATTTGTGGTGCTGTTTGTACTTTATATAGTATATGCCAATGATTTGAGTCCACTTGTACAAATAAAGGCTCCAATCCACCTAATTAACGAAATTTGCCCACTAATAATCAATCACTAAATTGCAAAATCCTGCTCGGTTTGTTCTATTGGCCTTATTGGCGTTTATTTGGGGATCTTCGTTTATACTTATTAAAGAAGGACTCAAAGAGTTTTCTCCAATTCAGGTAGGGTGTTTACGTTTAATAATTTCGGGGTTAGCATTGGCTCCTTTTGCAATAAAGTTTCTGAAAGAAGTTAAAACGAGAGATTGGTTGCCTTTGCTAATTGTGGCTATTTTGGGCAATGGAATACCTTACTTTTTATTTCCATTAGCACAAACCCATATTGGCAGCGGGGTTGCTGGTATGCTCAACTCATTAGTACCGCTATTTACTTTAGTAATAAGTGTGGTTATTTTTAAAAATGAACTCAAACGTATAAAACTAATTGGCGTATTATTAGGCTTGGTTGGGGCCATATTATTAATACTTAGCTCGGGCAAAGATACCGGCGGAAACTACCTGTATGGTTCCTTTATTATATTGGCCACCATTTGTTATGCCATTAGTGTAAATACATTAAAAGCACGATTATCTCGCTTTAATCCTTTGGCTACGGCCGCCATTCCGCTGGGTATGTCAATGATTCCTGCATTGATTTATTTGCCCATTTTTGAGCCAATTCAAATAGAACAAATTGATGGCCAAAAACTCCGAAGTTTAATTGCGGTATTGCTATTGGCACTTGCAGGCACTGGTGCGGCCATGATTATTTTTAATAGACTTATTCAATTATCAAGTGCGGTATTTGCCAGCTCGGTTACGTACTTAATTCCTTTGGTGGCCATGTTTTGGGGTTTTACCGATGGAGAAAAATTTGGCGTGCTTCATTTTGTAGGAATGACCACCGTATTAATAGCCGTTTATTTAATCAACAAAAAAGAACGAAAACTAAATATCTAATGCGTATTCTTCAAAATATTTGGGCAGCTTGGGGAGTTTTAGTTTTTATTGCCTTTATGTTTCCTGCATTGCCATTTTATATAATAGGCATTGCTATTTGGGGCGGTAAAGCCATACAAAAAGTACATTTTATTTCTAGAATTTGGGCAAGGTGTATTTTTTTGTTTATTGGAGTAATTCCAAAAAACATCGGCAGTTTTAAACCAAATAAAAAACAATCTCATGTTTTAATATCAAACCACCAATCGGCAATTGATATACCATTGTGCGCGGTGGCATCGGCCCTTCCGTTTAGGTTTTTATCAAAATCAGAGTTAGGTAAAATACCTGTTTTGGGTTGGATAATTAGAAACATTTATTTAACTGTAGACAGGGCAAATGCCCAAGCCCGCATTAAAAGTATGGATAAAATGAAAAGCGCCTTAAATGATGGCAGCTCACTTTTTATTTACCCTGAAGGTACACGAAACAAATCACTTAACCCTACCAACAAGTTTTTTGATGGCGCCTTTAAACTCGCTATTGAAAGCCAAAAGCCATTGGGAATTTTGGTAATTGTAAATGCTAAAGAAATATGTCCACCGACAGGCTTTAATTTAAAACCCGGAATACTAAAATACAAATGGGTTGAAAGTATTGAGACTAAAGGTTTAAAGGCAAATGAACTAGGAGATTTAAAAGCTAGGGCAAAGCAAAAAATTGACGAAACATTAATAGCCCTTGGATATGCCAAATAAAATTGAAGGTAATATAGTTGATGTAGTAAATAAGCGAATTATTAAAGGTTCGGTAGCATGGCAAAATGATAAAATAATTGCTATAAATGAACATGATACTGACAGCAACAAGTATATTTTACCGGGCCTTGTTGATGCACATATTCATATAGAAAGTTCAATGCTTATTCCGAGCGAGTTTGCCAGAATGGCTGTAGTACATGGTACCGTTGCCACTGTAAGCGATCCGCACGAAATTGCAAACGTAATGGGCGTTGAAGGCGTACATTACATGATAAAAAACGGTAAAAAAGTACCTTTTCATTTTCATTTTGGTGCCCCTAGTTGCGTTCCTGCCACAGCTTTTGAAACCGCAGGTGCTACTATTGATTCAAATGAAATTAGCAACCTTTTGGCAAGCGATGATATATATTATTTGGCCGAAATGATGAATTACCCCGGTGTACTTTTTAAAGATGATGAGGTAATGAAAAAAATAGCCTATGCCAAACAAATAGGTAAACCAATTGATGGCCACGCCCCTGGCCTAATGGGAGTTAAAGCTAAACAATATATTGATGCCGGAATTAGCACCGACCATGAGTGCTTTACCATTGAAGAAGCCTTAAACAAGCTAAAGTATGGTATGAAAATTATTATTAGAGAAGGTAGTGCGGCTAAAAACTTTGAAGCGCTAATTGATTTATTTGATGATTATGCAAACAGCCTAATGTTTTGTAGTGATGATAAACACCCTGATGATTTAATTAATGGACACATAAACCAATTAATTTTAAGAGCCTTAGCTAAAGGAAAAAACAAGTTTGATGTTTTAAGAGCTTGTACACTTAACCCTGTAAAACATTATAATTTAAATAATGGTCTGCTTCAAATTGGCGATAATGCTGATTTTATAGTGATTAATAATTTTGAAGAATTTAAGTTAGAAAAAACCTTTATTAATGGCCAATTAGTTGCTAAAAATGGCGAAAGTTTAATTACTAAAATTACCGAAACTCCCATTAACAACTTTGAGTGTGCGCACATAACATCGGCTCAACTAAAATTGACTTTAAAAACTGGCAAGCAACGTTGCATATCGATACTTGACCAACAAATAATTACTGCCGAATATGTGCTTGAACACCAAGGCGGAACATTTGAACCAGATGTAGCCAACGATCTGCTAAAAATTGTTGTGGTTAACAGGTATTCAAATGCGCCTGTGGCTAAAGCGATTGTACATAATAGTACATTAAAACAAGGGGCAATTGCCAGCTCAGTTGCTCATGATAGCCATAATATTATTGCCATTGGTACAAACGATAATGATATTGCAAATGCCGTAAATGCTGTGATTGATGAAAAAGGCGGAGTAGCAGCGGCTGGTATGGGTGCGCAAAAAATCGTGGCCCTACCCGTAGCCGGATTAATGACTCACAAAAATGGTTTTGAAATTGCTAAACAGTATGAACAACTAAGCCATTGGGTAAAATCAGAATTAGGCTGTCAACTTACCGCACCATATATGACACTAAGCTTTTTAGCCCTTTTAGTAATTCCAAAGCTAAAATTGAGTGATAAAGGCTTATTTGATGGCAATAAGTTTGAATTTGTTTAACTGCTTAAACTTAAAATAATTTGAGCAGTTGCTTGGCTACAATTTTATGGCCATATTGATCCCAATGATCATCTAATTCAGAGTTGAATTTTATCTTATTCAATTTAAAATCGTTTTGCATAGTGGTGGTAAGATCAATATATTCAAACCCATATTTTTGACACATATCGGCAATCAATTTATTTAAAAACAAAACATTTGAATTAGCTTTATTGCCACGGTATATATCGCGCCTTGGCGCGTCAATAACAAAAATTATTCTTGATTTTGGTTGCTCATTATTTAAACAACTAAAAACGTAATCTACCCCCTTTGTAATTTCAATTTTATGTTTTAAAACCTTACTTACATTAATATTGGCATTAACAGTAACTTCTTTATTCTTATTACCCTTTTTCGATCCAATTTTACCCTTTAAATTTAAATTTAAATAAGCATACCTAAACAAAGCACTTTTTGCCACTAACCGTTTTGCAAAACTGTACTGTGCCAAATTATAATTTACAATAGGCTCTACTTCTACAATAGTATCAGCACTTGATTTTAGGGTTAAAAAATGCTTATCGTTTGGATTAAAGGCGTTTAAACTCTCAATAAAATCATTGTGAACAACATTAAATATAATCACCTTTGGATTAAAATGCTTTTTAACATACCTGCTATAATGCAGGTATTGCGATAATGGTGCACCTGATTTACCAAAGCTATAAACTCGATACTGGCCTTTAAGCGCTTTTCGAATTAATGAAGGAAACGATTGATCGGCATTAACCTGTAGTGCTTCAACATAAGAATCGCCTATTATAGCAATTAATGGTTCTGAGCCACTGCTCTCATAATCAATAGTAGATAGCCAACCTTTATTATTTATTTGCCAATTGGCCTTTTGCTGCCCCAATTGACCTATTGTATGAACCCCCTCAGTGTTTGTGTTTTCATCGAAGCGATAAATATTTTCTGTTTCGTCAAAATAAGACAATGGAATTTCGGCCGCGGGAATTATCCATCTAAAAAATAATTCAAGCAAAAACCATAGAAACAAAAGCGTAGGAATAGTAACAAATACTATGCTCTTTAAAAACTTCATTTTAGGATTAAAGATTGACTACAATTAATTGTGTAGTTCAAGTACACGTTCAAATGAACCAATAATAATTAATAAAATATCAATGTAATTCAACCTTTATTTTGAGTTTACTACTCAACCAATTGTTCAAGCATGTCTTCAACATCTCCGGGTGTCGACATTATTTGCGTAAACGTTCCCATAGTTAGTTCTGGCCAATAAAGCGCAAACCTAAATCTTCCGTGAAGCATTTTGGCTTCATTATCTTCTAAAATTAACTCATAAGGCAAAGCAGCAACGTGTTTTTGACCAATAATTGATAAAAAATGTTTTTCGCCTTTTTCTTGATCTACCAGCCCAACGCCATAAATTATTACATCTCTATTGGGGTCTTTTAACGTATAAATATGCACAATTCCTGGGGTTGACTTTAATTTATTTTCAATTGTTTTTTTAGCGATACTATGACTACTAAACTTAGCAAGTTTTTCTTGATCATTATAATAAGGCATACCGAACATGTATTGGTATTCTTCTAAATCATCAGCTTTTACTTTGCCACCAAATGGAGTTAAACTACCGTTGCCAATAGTTTTACAAAAAGACAAAAATTCATTTTCATTAGGTTTTAAAAGTGCCGAAACCTTTTTATAGTTTTCACCCAAGTATGATATCCATTGATAAACTGGGTTTACCGCTGATATTTGAACTTTATTATCAATTAATTCTAATCCAATACGATAAGTAGCTGCCATTACACCTTGCTTTTGCGCTTTTGATGTAATTGAAATTGTACTTGAGTTGGTAAAAACCAAAACATATAAATCATCTTGATTGCCCGGTGCATAGGCTCCTATTTTATCAAATCCAGCTGCTACAGCATGCTTGTTTATATTTGATACTGTTTGGCTTATGGAATGACCTTTTGTACCTAAATTATAAAATGGTGAATAGTTTTGAGCAATTGCCTGAAACGAAAAAACAATTGATAGTATTACTATATTTATGATTTTCATTGTTTTGAATTTAGCACGGTAATTTTAACTGCGTTAAAACTATTGAGCTTAAAATAGCCATACAATGACTTTTGTTACAGAGTCAATATTTCACCTTTAAAAGGTATCGGCAATCGTTAAAAAAGCAGTGCGCCCTACTTAAGTTCTTTGTTTATGATGAGCCATAAATGAATTTAAATGCTAGTATGAATTTGGTGTAAAGTTTTAAATATTACCTTAAAATATAGTGGGAAATACAATCGAAATAGGCTTTTTAAAAAATCGACCTATTCAGTTTTTAGAATCTTTTAAGTAGCGCAATTTTTATTTAATTCATTAGAGGTAT
>JBMYOR010000092.1:0-6269 GCA_049599535.1 Bacteroidia bacterium
TTATTAGAGCCTGAGCTTATAAGCAACAATAAGATAATAGTTGTTGGCGGTGGTGATAGTGCGGTAGAAAGTGCCATGCTATTGATGGAAAACAATGAAGTAACCCTTTCTTATAGAAAAGAAAAGTTTGCTAGAATAAAGCCGAAAAACTTAGAGAACATTACAAAGGCTATTGATTCAGGAAAAATAAACGTGTTGTACAACAGTAATTTGGTAGAAATTAAACCTGATGAAGTTGAAATTTCCATATCCGGAAAAGATGAAAATCAAAAATTAGCGAATGATAAGGTTTACATTTTTGCTGGTGGCGAGCTTCCCATAAAGTTTCTTGAGAATGCAGGAATTACTGTTGATAAAACATTTGGAAAAATAGTAAAGAAATATTGAGCCTAAAATCCCTACATATCACCCTAGCCCTTGGTTTTTTGACCCTGTCAGCCTTTGCACAGTTATCTCCGGGTAAATTATCTGCAGCGCATGAGCATTTAGAAGGCTTGAGCAACTGCACCAAGTGTCATGACCTAGGAAATCAAGTGTCTGATAACAAATGCCTTGATTGCCATACTGAAATCAACACCCTAATTGAAAACGAGAGAGGCTACCATTCATCAAAAGAAGCAATAGCTAAAACCTGTGTTGATTGCCACAGTGAGCACCACGGAAGGGCTTTTGATGCCTTAAGGCTTAATGAAGAAACCTTTGACCATGATTTGACGGGCTATGAATTGAAAGGCGAGCACGATGAAATAGATTGTAGAAAATGTCACGTACCTGATAATATTCACGATACTGAACTAAAAAAAAGAGAAGGTACTTACCTAGGAATGGAGCAAGAATGCTTGAGCTGCCACAACGATTTTCATCAAGGTACTTTAGACAATGATTGTATTCAATGCCATGGTTTTGAAAAATTTAGGCCGGCTGAGTTTTTTGATCATAACGATGCCGAGTTTGCCCTTAAAGGTGCGCATAAAGAAGTTGACTGTATTGAGTGCCATAAAGAAACTACTAGAAACGGTAAAGAATTTCAAGAGTTTGTGGGCTTAGAGTTTGAAAAATGTACTGACTGCCACAATGATGAACACAATGGTAAGTTTGGCAACGATTGCTTAAAATGCCACAACATAAATTCATGGAAAAATGCCGATTTAGGCGATGATTTTAATCATAACCTAACCGATTACCCCTTGGTGGGATTGCATAAAAATGTAGACTGTAAAGAATGCCACAAAACAAGCAGCTACACCGATCCAATCAACTTTACTAACTGCAAAACCTGCCATAGCGATTACCACGAAAAAGAATTTACTTCAAGAGATCCGCGGGCCGATTGCAAAAGCTGCCACTCAGTTGAAAAGCCTTTTACTTATACACTTTACGGACTTGAAGAGCACACTAAATCAGAATTTGCACTTGAAGGAGCCCACATCGCTACTCCGTGCTTTGCTTGCCATTTGCCCGACGAAAGCTCGAAGTGGAAGTTTAGAAACATAGGAAATACCTGCGTTGATTGCCATGACAATATTCATGAAGATGAAATAGCCGAAAAGTATTTACCTGAAAATGATTGTAAGGCTTGTCATGGTGCAGAAAGTTGGGCCAACGTAAGCTTTGAACACGATAAAACAGATTGGCCACTTGAAGGATCCCACATTAAAGTGAGTTGTAGAGCCTGTCATTTTGATGATAATGAAGTTGACAATTCATTCACGCAACTATTTGAAAGCCTTGATTCAAAATGTATTAGCTGCCACAACAATGAGCATGGAAATCAATTTGACGATAAAGGGGTGAATAATTGCACACATTGCCATTCAATGAGCGAGAGCTGGAATATTGATGGTTTTGATCATGATAGCACCTTATTTCCGCTTGAAGGTAAACACCGTAAGGTTGACTGTAACGAATGCCATAAAAACAAGGCTTTTGACGATGGGATAATTAGAAGAGAATACAAAATCAAAAAATTTGAATGTATAGACTGTCACTCATAATTTTATTGGTAGCACTTTTTGCTAAGGCCAACGCACAGAGCCCGCATGGCGGTAACCTAAAAGTTGATTGTAAAGCATGCCATACTTCAGATGGTTGGTCTTTTGTTGACACGCTCTCATTTAATCATGACAGCACCGAATTTTTATTAGACGGGCAACACACAAAAACCGATTGTAAAAGCTGCCATACAACCCTGGTTTTTGAAGAAACGAGTGATGATTGCATGAGTTGTCATACTGATTTACATTCAAATTCAGTTGGAAACGATTGTGCGCGATGCCATAATACCAATACTTGGTTGGTAGATTTTATTCCCGAATTGCACGAAATGAATGGTTTCCCCTTAGTGGGAGCGCATGCAACCGTAAATTGTATTAGCTGCCATAAATCAGAAAACGATTTGGTTTGGAATAGAATGGGAAATGAATGCAGCGCCTGCCATTTGCCTGATTATAAATCTACTCATGCGCCAAACCATATTGAAAGTGGCTTTTCTACCAATTGTGCTGAGTGCCACGATATTTTCTCAAACGATTGGGGAAGCGATAATTTCCACTTGTTTTTTCCATTAACAGGTGGGCACGATATTGCCGATTGCAATGCTTGTCATGAGGGTACAAATTACCAAAACACATCACCTGAATGCATCTCATGTCACCAAGCCGATTATGATGGAGCAACCAACCCCAACCATTCAAGCTCAGGCTTTAGTACCGAATGTACCATTTGCCATACCACCAATGGTTGGCAGCCGGCAAGTATGAAAAACCACGATGCCGAGTATTTCCCTATTTACTCTGGCGAGCACCGTGGCGAATGGATCAGTTGCACGGATTGCCATACACAACAAGGAAATTACGCCATTTTTAGCTGTATTGATTGCCATGAACATAATCGACCTGATATGGATGATGAGCACGACGATGAACGCGATTATAGGTATGAAAGTAATGCCTGTTTCAACTGTCATCCAAAAGGAAAAGCTGATGATTAAAAAGCTATTTTCTGGAATTTTAATAGTGTTATTTATAGTGGTATTTGCCAAACAAAGCATGTCGCAAAGTATAGAGGGCACCGTTTCATTTATTACATCAGAAAATATATATGTACGATTTACCGATGCTTCTAAAATTGAAATAGGAGATACTCTAAAATTAGTTTCAGAAGGCAGTAAAATGCCATGCTTGGTAGTTGTAAATAAATCATCAACATCTTGCGTTACCAACGCAATTGGTGGCTGTAATCCAGAAAAAGGAGCAAAAGTAGAAGCTGTTTTAAAGAGTGCTATAGCGGATAAAAAGAAAGTTGCTGAAGAGAAACCGCAAGAAACCGATAAGGCCATAAAAGATATTTCAAATGCTGAAAAAGACCTTTTTGAAGTTGCAGACTCAATTGACCTGGCCGATGTAAATAATCAAAAACTAAAACATCAAATAGATGAAACTTTTGATGGCCGCTTCTCCTTAGCCAATTATACCACAAACGATTTAAATGCCACTAGAAACCGCACAATGGCACGTTTGGCTCTTGATGCTAATAATATTGCCAACACTAAATTGGGCTTTGAAAGCTATGTGAATTTTACTCATTTGGCTACAGATAGAACGGTTGATGCTAGTTTTCAAGCCAATCGATTCAATATTTACAACTTGGCATTAAGCTACAAGCGAGACTCAAACTACTCTATATATCTAGGCCGCAGAATAAATAACAAAATGGCAAGTGTAGGGGCAACTGACGGTTTACAAGCTGAGAAAGAGTTTGGAAACTTGAGTGTTGGTCTGCTAGCTGGTTTTAGGCCAAATGTTTTCAATTATTCGCTTGACTTTACCTTACCACAGTTTGGCGCATATTTAAGCTTAAAGAACAATATAAACTCATGGCGCGCACAAACAACAGTAGGGGCTATTGAGCAAAAAAATAATGGATCAACTGATCGGCGATACATTTACTTTCAGCACTCAAGTAGCATAAAAAAGTTGAGCATTTTTGGGTCTGCCCAAGCTGATCTTTATGAAAAAGTAAATGGTCAGGCAAATGCTAGCTTTTCAATTACGGGGCTTTATCTATCGGCTCGCTATCGTTTTGGCAAAAAACTAAGTGCTATGGCATCTTATGACAGTAGAAAGAATCTCATTTTCTACGAGTCTTATGCACCAAGCCTCTCAATCTTGCAACAAAACAATCCTACACGGCAGGGTTACCGTTTAAGATTAAACTATAGGTTTAAAAAATACGTGAGCATTGGGGCGAGTTATAATACTCGTTTACAGAGCGATAACAAAAACACCTTTAACAATTACAGCATCTATGCTCGTCATGCTAAATTGCCATTAGTAGGGGGTAGTATGTACATATCGCACAACCGCAGTTTGTCCAATTCAATCAATTATTCATCTACTTCGGCCAATTACAATAAGTATTTATTGCATAATAAATTATCGTTCGAAACCTATTATCGATTAGTACAGTACAATTATTCAACAATAAAGGTTGATTTGCCTAAACAACATTATTTTGGTTTGGGGTTAAATGTGTTTATAGCTAAAAAAACATCAATTTCGTTGCTTGGTGAACGCTCGCAAAGGCAAACCTATTATTCAAATAGATTTAATGTTAAACTCATTCAACGCTTCTAGTTCAAATTCAAACATGAGATTTTTTTCTTATTTATTTATTGCAGTTTCCATAGCTGTTTTTCTTCAAGGCTGTAGCTCAAGCCCAAAAGAAATTCAGCCATCAAATTCCGAAAACTCTTCAGAAGGTTATAATACCAACGTTTTTAGCGAAGGCACAAAAACCGAAGGTGAGTCAGCCGTGGCTACCGCTGAAGATGAAGAAATACATACCGTTAAGGTTTTAGAAGTAATGCCCACACAGCGGTATTCTTATTTAAGGGTATCAGAAAGTAGCGATGAGTATTGGCTTGCTACAATTAAGGGTGACTTTAGTGTTGGAGAAACCTACCATTACACTGGCGGTTTGCTAAAGCAAAATTTTAAAAGCGTAGAACATAACCGCGTTTTTGATAAACTCTATTTGGTTTCAAACATAGTTTCTTCAAATCATGCCAATGAAGAAAAAACTGAGACCGTTGAATGGAATGAAGAGACAAACACAGTTGAAAAGGTAGATGTAGAAGGCTCAATGAAGATCTCAGAAATTGTAGCTAAAGCAGAAGAACTTAATGGCAAAACAATTCAAGTAAGTGGAAAAGTAACCAAAGTGAACCCTAATATAATGGGCGTTAATTGGATTCATTTAAATGATGGAACCAATGATGGCTTTGACATGGTACTCACTACCGATGCAAATATTCCGGTAGGGCACACGGTAACCTTTATGGCGCTAGTAACTACTAATAAAGATTTTGGCGCGGGCTATAAGTATGATCTAATCTTAGAAAAAGGAGAATTGATCCAGTAATGAAAAAGGAAAGCCCCCTTCTAGCTTCCTCCACGGAGGAAGAATTTGACATTAGCTTCTTCCCTGAGGGGATATTTGGGATAGCCTGCCCCGAACTTGTGCGTGGGGGGCAAATTCACAATAAAAAGAAACCACAGTTGGATTTATGAATAAGAAATTGAATAAACTCATTGACTCCTTTTTCAACACACGTGCAGCGGCAGTTTATTTGCTTCTTTTTGCGGTGGTGGTTGGCGCTGCCACTTTTATTGAGAATGATTACGGCACACCGGCCGCCCAAAAGGTAGTTTATAAGCAAAGGTGGTTCGAGCTGCTATTGATATTCTTTTGTATTTCATTGGTTTACAATATTGTTAAGTACAAATTCATTAAGCAGAAAAAATGGGCCAATTTGGCATTTCATTTGGCCATGGTCATCATTATAATTGGTGCAGGGATAACCCGATACTTTGGTTATGAAGGTATGATGCACATTAGAGAGGGTAGTTCAAACGATTATTTCCTTTCGTCAGATACCTATTTGAATTTTGAAGTGGAGCACAATGGCAATCACTTTGATTTTAGCGAACCCGTACTTTTTGCCGGAATTGGCAACAACAGCTTTAAAGAGAATTATAGCATTGGCGGCGGAGTTTTAGAAGTGGCCTTACAAGATGTAATCCCCAACCCAGCAAATGTGCTTGAAGAAAGCGAAGATGGTAAGCCCATAATTAAAGTAGTATTTGGAGGGAGCAATGGCCGCTCTGAGTACTTTTTAGTGTTTGGCGAAAGCAAAGAAATTGGTGGAGTACTCTTTAATTTTTCGAATGATGAATTGCCGGGGGCTTTTAATATCTCACTACAAAATG
>JBMYOR010000092.1:6279-8545 GCA_049599535.1 Bacteroidia bacterium
AAAATGCAAACCTAGTTTTTAAGGCTGATGAAACTTATGTGCAAACCGTTATGGCTACACAAACAACCGATACCATTGCGGCAAATAATAATTGGAATGCATTAAAACTAAGAGCGCTTTACAATAATGGCAAGGCAGCTTTTGTGTTTGGTGAATTTGTGCCAAAAGGTAAATTCTCAATTAAAAGCGAAAGCAAAAAAATTAGCTCAACCAGCAATTTGGGCTTGGTGCTAAATGTAAAAATGGGCGATCTAAACCAATCTAAAGTTGTGTTAGGCATGAAAGGAGATTTGGGCTCACCCACCATATTTAATACAAACTCAGGTTCTATTTCAGTGAGTTATGGTGCTAAACCTATTAAACTTCCTTTTAAATTGGCCTTAAGAGATTTTGAAATGGAGCGCTATCCTGGAACCAATTCTCCGGCATCATTTGCCAGTGAAGTTACTCTAATAGATAGCAGAAATGGAAAGAACGAAGATTTCAGAATCTATATGAACCATATTCTCGATTATGATGGTTACCGATTTTTCCAGTCGTCATATGATCGAGACGAAAAAGGAACTTACCTAAGTGTAAATCATGATTTTTGGGGAACTTGGGTTTCATATATCGGCTACATTTTATTAACCATAGGCATGGTAATGGTCTTTTTTACCAAAAACACTCGCTTTACACAATTGGGTCAAAAGCTCAAAATGCTTAAGAAAGCCAAGTCGCTCAGTGTAATTCTGCTCTTGTTTTCACTTTTTGGTTTACAAAATGCTTCGGCTCAAAACAAAGTAGAGCCCAAAGTTGGGATGGTTTCTAAAGCCCATGCTGAAATTTTTAGCCAATTGATGGTACAAGATTTTAGGGGTAGGGTTAAACCCATGCACACTCAAAATCGCGAACTATTAAGAAAAATCAACCGCAGCGAAAGCATAGGCGATTGGAATGCCGATCAGGTGATATTGAGCATGTATGCCGATAAGAATGGTTGGTTTGGTTATCCGCTAATTGCATTAGGAAAGCACGAAAAAATTGGACAATTGATTGGGGTAAATGGAAAAAAAGCTGCGTTTAAAGACTTTTTTACCGATGAAGGTAAATACAAGTTGCAAGCTGAAGTAAGCCGCGCTAACAATTTAAAACCAATTGACAGAGGCGTATTTGAAAAGCAACTGATTAAGGTTGATGAAAAGCTGAACATAGTGAGCATGATATTTTCGGGTAGCATGTTAAGAATAATACCTATTGAAGGAGATGAAAACAACACATGGGTGGCAGAGCATGGTCAAGGAAATAGTAAATCTAAAATTGCCGAGACCTTTTTTAGCCAATACAATTCTGCTTTACATGAGTCAATTACGCACCAAAATGATGAGTTGGCCAACAAGCTTCTGTTGGATTTGCAAAAGTTCCAACGTAAAGCAGGGGCGGCGGTAATGCCTTCAGAATCTAAGATTGCTGCTGAGGTATTTTTAAATAATAGTAAAGTTTTTAACCGATTGGCTCTAGTTTATACGCTACTAGGCATGGTGTTTTTGGTATTGCTTTTTACATCAGTATTTAAGCCAACGCTCAATTTACAAAAGCCCTTAATGTTTTTACTCGCCTTGGTTTTTGCGGCTTTTGCCTTCCATACGCTGGGCTTGGGCTTGCGGTGGTATGTATCGGGTAGAGCGCCTTGGAGCAATGGCTACGAATCAATGATCTACATTGCATGGACCACCACTTTGGCCGGTGTGCTTTTTACTCGAAAATCAATTGGTGGATTGGCAGCTACCATGGTGTTGGCAGGCGTTGTGTTGCTTATTGCCATGCTCAGCTATTTAGATCCTGAAATTACGCCATTGGTTCCTGTTTTAAAATCGTATTGGCTTACCATACATGTGAGTTTAGAAGCTGGTAGCTACGGTTTTTTAATGTTGGGTGCTATTATTGGCCTAATCAACCTTTTGCTAATGGCCACCTTGGTTGAGCAAAACGTAACAAGGGTTAAACGCGTGGTAAAAGAGCTGAGCTATATAAGCGAAATGACCTTAATTGGCGGTTTGGTAATGCTTAGCATTGGCACTTACTTAGGGGGCGTTTGGGCAAACGAAAGTTGGGGACGCTACTGGGGCTGGGATGCTAAAGAAACCTGGGCTTTGGTTTCAATATTGGTTTATGCCTTTATTCTTCACATGCGTTTGATTCCTAAAATAGATGGGGCATTTGCTTTCAACTTCGCTACACTTTTTGGTCTCTCATCAATTATTATGACTTATTTCGGGGTGAATTA
>JBMYOR010000093.1:0-8443 GCA_049599535.1 Bacteroidia bacterium
CAGCATTAAGTGGTAATAATAATTCACCTAGTTTTAATACTTTTACTATTGTAGCAGTAGTTTTAGGTGCCATTTGTGTATGTTTACTTATTGCAATTATGCTAACACTAATACTCCGTCATACAATTCTGTTTTTGAAGCTTTTGATTGTGCTTGTTTCATTCTAACTGAAATTTGGAATCAATTTTTTGAAATTGTGGTAAGGCGCGTGCTAAATAAAAAGGATTGTAAAAATGAAAAAAAAGATTACTGGCAAGTAGTTACGAGTGCCGTATTTGATCGTTATCAAAACTTTGCTTTTTCAAGTAAGGTTACTGTGCCAAATAAAAATATTTATGATGTTAATATGTGAATAATCAGACACAAAAATCTTAGTTTTTTTAAAGCGTTCTACACGCACAACACTAAACTAGTAATAATTTAAAAGCAGTATCTGCAGGCGCTAGATGATTAAAACTCAATTTTATCAAACATATACATTTGCAAGCATTAAGTAATGAACGGTTTTATTAGAATTTTATTAGTTGACGATCATGAAGTTGTGCTTAGTGGTTTGAGAGAGTTAATTAATTCAGGAGAGCACAAATATGATATAACTACCGCCAGCTCAGCAGAAGAAGCTTTGGAGAAGCTTAGCGCATTTTACCAAAAGCCTGATGTTATAATCACCGATTTAGACATGGAAAGCCTTTCGGGTAGAGATCTTTGTAAAAAGGTGGCTCAAGAGTATCCTAGTATTAAAACACTTGTATTGAGTATGCATACTGAAAAAGGGATAGTTAGAGAGTTAATTAAAGCTGGTGCGCATGGTTATTTGTCAAAAACCTGTGGCAAGGCAGAATTACACGCAGCGGTAAATGCGGTTCTTCGCGGAAAGAAGTTCTATTCTACCGATGTGCTCGAGAGTTTGTCGCAAGATGATGAAAAGCCAGAAGTGAATATGTTTTTGCGACACTTAAGTGCACGGGAGTTAGAAATCTTAAAGCTTACGGCAAATGGGCTGTCAAGCAAAGAAATAGGAGATAGTTTAAACATTAGTCATAGAACAGTTGAAACTCACCGAAACAATATTATTAAAAAATTAGAAGTAAAAAACGTGGCTGGTTTAATAAAAGTGGCTGTAAAAAGTGGATTAATTGACTAGATATATTACCACCCTTATATTGGCATTAATATTATGTAAGGCCATATACGCGCAACCCAAAGATTACAATTTGCTAAAAGGGGTTGAAAAACTTGAAGCACTTAAAGTTTATGTAAATCAGAATCAAAATGATACGGCAATACAACTGGTTAAGTTAGCACTTGACGGGCTAGATCAAGCTAAAACATCGAATCAGGATATTTACCAAATTTCATTTAAAAGATTATTAGGGAGTGTGTTAATGGCGCGCGGGCAGTTTGATTCAGCTAAAGTTTGGCTTAATCAAGCTTTAAGTCATGCCCAAAAAATAGCCGCAAAAGATGAACTCGGTGAGATAAATGGAGTTTTAGGAAGTTGGTACTATCGTACAAGAGACATGGAGTCTGCAATTGCCCATTGGATACCCAGTTTAGAATACCTTGAACGAACCGATAAAAACTATTCGCTAGGGGTAAGGTTTACACAAATAGGTAATGCCTATTTAATGCTGGGCAATGCGGCTACAGGAATCGAATACAACAGAAAAGCGCTAGCGGTTGATACCATAAAGAAAATGGATTTTATGCTTGGAAGAATTTACAACTCGCTAGGGTATGGGTACGACGAGATTAAAAAACATGATAGCGCCATTTATTTTTACAACCAAGCTTATGAAATAGGCCAAAGAACCAATGATGTTGAACGAATGGCTTTTGCAAAAATCAATATTTGTTCGGCTTATGAATCTCAAAAGCAAAATACACAAGCAAAAGCGTGTTTAATAGAAACCATTCAGTTTTTAAAGGATAACAGCTTGCAAGAGTTTTTGGTGCATACCTACAGTACCTTGGTTAATTTGCAAATTAGCACAAATCAGTTTCAGAGTGCGTTGGCATCGATAGACAGTATAAATCAATACTTAAAAAAATACCCCGACCCAAGTATTAGTATTCAAATACCCCAAATGTTGTCAATGGCGCTTGAAGGTAAACATGATTTTGAAGGGGCATTAAAGCATTTTAAAGAGTATATAAGGCTGCAAGATTCAGTATTAGAAGCTTCGCGGCGTTTGGAAATTGAAGATCTAAGGATTGCCTATGAAACCGAAAAGAAAGACGAAGCACTTAAGGCAAGCAAACGAGAAAATTTACTTAAAGATGAGCGAAACCTGCGCACACGTACATTATGGATAGCATCAATAATTGCCTTAATGGCTATTATGGGGATTCTTATTCTTGCCTTTAACAGAAGGCTTATTCAGCGTAAAAAAGAAATAGCCGAGAATAAAGTTCAGAGTCAGTTGCAAGTATTAAAAGCCACCATAGATGGTCAAGAGCAAGAGCGAAAGCGCATTGCAAAAGAGCTGCACGATGGCATAGGTCAACAGTTTACTGCCATTAAAATGGCTTATGAGCAATTAGCTGAAAAAGTAGATACTAAAGCTGAAAAAATGAGTTCGTTAATAGAACATGCAGCACAAGATGTTAGAACACTTTCTCACCAAATGATGCCACGAGTTTTGCAAGAAGTGGGAGTAGAACCAGCCATAAGAGATTTAGTTGAAGCCTTACAGACTCCAGATGGCCCAACACTTACTTTTACTTCACGAAACATGAATTACAGGTTAAGCGAACAGCAAGAAATTAATCTTTATAGAATCTGTCAGGAGTTATTAAATAATGCTTTTAAGCACGCCAATGCTTCTGAAATAGAAATAATGCTATACACAGCAGACAGAAATATTTTGCTGGTAATTGATGATAACGGTATAGGAGCCAATAAAGAAAACTTGAAAGGGCACGGCTACATGAATATCAATAGCCGAGTAGAAGCAATGGGAGCCAGCTACACTGTTCAAACCGCACTAGGTAAAGGGTATACTTTTACCCTTAAGCTTCCATTGTAGTGATCTTTAGTTGATTAGGTAGTTATATGCGTAAATCTACGTACATAAGCCGTAGTATAACTTATTGTTTTCGCGCTTTATTACAAGTTGTTTTGAGCCTATAAAACACTTGCGTTATGAAGCATATTTTAATGGCCTTTTTCGTAGGCTTATTGTGTAATTCAATATTGGCACAAACAGTTGAAAAATCTGTTGCAAAAGTTATTTCTTCAAAAGCTGCAAAAGGTAACTTATACCATTATGAGCTGAATGATAAAAGCGGGCAGTTTGAACTTACCTACCTGCTTAAAACAAAAAAGAAAACCCTAGAAATAGAGACCTACTATTTTGATAAAAGTACCTTAGAATTTGTTGAAAGTAAGGCAGAAGAAATTGATAAGAACAACAATCGTTTTTCGGCTCAAAAAAGAGTTGAAGGAGATAAGATTCTCCGCATTTTTCCGCACATAGCAAGTGGCCAGGTGCAAATACAAATAGGCCACATAGAGTACGATTATGTAAACCGGGCGGTAATTCGGCATTTTATAAAAGAGAGCCAAGTAAAACCCAAAGGAGATGATGGCGAAAAACTGGTATACGTACATCACCGTACCGAAGAAGCTAATAAAAACACAATTACTATGTGGAATGAGTCTTATAAGCTCAATGTAGGTGATGTGCAGGTATTTGCTATTCAGGCTGAAGAGCCCTCTTATACCAAGTTTGCCAGTTTGGTGTTTGACGCCAAAACATTAGCCAAAAAACACTTTGAGAATATTGAATTACCTTACTCATATATACCAGTTACGGCCGATAATTTACCCAACGGAGATATTGCCATTGTGCTAAAACCTGTGGTAAAAAAAGATTTTCCTAAATGGGAAAAATCGCAGAAAATAGTGGCTAAATTTAAATTAGCACCAAACTATAAGTACCGCTATTTACAGATTAGCCCCAAGGGTAAGTTGGTGCAAAATGTGCTTTTTGATGTAAAAGAGCCAGAGAGCGGTTGGACTATGAATATGGATATTGTTCCAACTTCAACAGATGGAGAAGTGCTTATAGCGGCAACTATGAAACCACTTAAACTACTAGCGCCTCCACTTGCTAAAATCTTTGGTGCCCGCCCCATTTATCCTGAGCAAAAAGATATTGGCATCGGAGTAATTCCTGAATACTTTATGGTGGCAAAAATTAGCAATGGCAAGCAGGTGTTTTCTAAAACCTGTGCAGCCAATGAGTTAATACAAAACGTGGTTTTACCTGAAGGGCTAAGCGCCGGAAAACCAGAAAGCATGAAGAAGTATTTTCGTTATCAGGCTTTTTTTGCGCAAGATGCACACAGCATTAAAGGCAAAACATTGCTCATTGCACAAAGAGTCAATTACAACTCGCATATTATTCAATTAGATGAATCAGGAAATATTGAGACCAACTATATCTTAAGTCCTGCCAAAAAATTAGTGCTTTCTGATAAAACAAGCTTGGTAAAAAATGCAAACGGAGAGGCTTTTATGCTTTTTTACCAACAGCCAAATGAGAAAGACGAAAGTTCAGAGAAGCAACTCGCGGCCTTAATGAATAGGCAAGGCTTTACCCTAAAAGTTAATGTTGCCACAAAACAACTGGGCAAAATGATCAATATTACCCCGGCGGCCAATTTAGATCCTTATGATGGTATTTACATAGAAAATGCCAACTCATTTATTACACTTGGCAATGGCCGTAAAAAAGAAATTGTTCTTTCTAGAATATCGCTAAAATAGACTACGATGAGCTTTAAAAAATTTGCGGTTTTAGTAGTTTTATTTGGTATTTCTTTATTGGGGGCAGCGCAAGATGATTACGATAAATACAATGCCGAAATAAAAGAACAGTACAAAGAAGAAAACATAATTTATCGCACCTTTAACAGGTACGAAATTAATCCAGGTTTTTCAAAGTATTCAATAGGTCCATCGTGGTCAGTGCCCACTAGAGGTTGGCAAAGTGTAGAACAAAATTTTGGCGTAAAACTACACTCAAAACACAAAGAGCTTGGTGTTCAATTTTACAAAGGGAATAACAATTTTGATGAAAAAGATACCAGTATTTGGACCAATAGGTTGCACATCGGGTATTTTACACCTTTAAATTTTTCATTTGGAAAAAGGTATCTTGATGTAAAGGGTTATCTGTTACAGCCTGCTATCGGTCTCGGTTATACATATAGTGCACAAAGTCATGGTTTATATATGGCTCCTTCATTTCATATTCAAGTTCCATTTGGTTTAATAGAGGCACAGGCTCACATGGAGTATACTTTAAAACACGGGTTTATTGCTTATCCTGAAATTAGTGTGCGGTTAGATGCGCTTAGAACTTTGCTCGATCCTAAATTGGTAAAAACTGGTGAGTTTCAAACATCATTAACAACTGCTTCGCCCGTAGGTGGCGGTTGGTATTTGGTAGAAACCAAATACACCAATAATCAAGTGCATATTCAAGATATTGGCCCATTTTGGGGTGTTACTCCAAGGTTTGGCTGGGCGGGGAACTCATGGTCGCATAAACCTTACAGAACAGTTGGCATAGGTTTAACAGGTAGGCTCAATTTTTTGGGAGCAGATATTCATGTAGACAAGGGCAAGTTAGTTACTGGAGTAGTGCCAAATGTGCAGGCGCTTAATGGTACAGTTAAAACCAAGTTCGATAGTGAGAAAGTGCTTGGCTTGGTGAATACAACAGAAATTTCACTTGAAGGAGTAGTTAATATACCTGGCTTGGTAATGGGGTTAATAAGGCCCAATGCATTGATTTCAATGGGCATGAAAACCACTCCACTAAATCGTTTTAACTTTCATTTGGGCTATGCCTATATTGTTCCTGGCAGGGTTAATTATGTAAATGAAGCTGAAGCAACGGCTTACACCAACCAGTTTTTTGCAGATCACCCTAATATTGAACGTAATGAGATTAATGACCCCATGCAGCACAAGGCAATGTGGGGTGTTACCTACGGCGTGTCTTATGAAATGGGTGCAGTAGGTATTCGTGTAAACAACAAGTTGAGTAAAACTAGTGGCAGAGGAACCACCATTGATTTTTATTACATATTGCCTGTTATGAAAATTAAAAAGGCGTACAAATAATTAAAAACAACTGAACTTAAACCCGTTGTTTGTTACCAGGTATAGTTTTTTTTGAAATTAGGAAACTAGAGAACCTGAATACTTGCTACATCAATTAGTGAAAAGAATTACATTTAGTGTAAATTCAATTATGTTGTTATTCAAATAAATGATGTTTAAAATAGCTCGCTGCTCCTTTAAATCTGCAAATAACTTCTGGGTAATTTATCAGAAATTGTAAAGAAAAAATTCAAAACATAATGGTATAAAAATTCAAAAAAAACCATTTGCGGGGTTTTAATTGTTGCGGTCTGAACAGCTTGTACCGAACTATTTCGGTAAGACTCGAATGCTGACGCCTGGGTCAGCATCATGACAATTGCTTCAGAAAAAGCAATTCGTCATGGCTCGCGACCTCCTGCTCATATTTTAGCATGAAATCAATTAATTTTTTTCTTGATAGATTTTTGAGTTTCATTTCAAATTTCAATACTTCAGACCTGGCTTTCTTTTGAGTCCGCCAAACTAAACGCCATGGAACACCAGTCTTAGTAGCCTTTTCATATCCTGCATTATGGCGTTTGATTCTATCTGAAATATCTTTAGTTGAACCCTTATAAAATGATTCAACTTCTCTGAAAATAATTTGTATGTGAAATATCCCTCTAGGCCGAACAAAAAAAGGCCCCTTCAATAATTTGAAGGGGCTTTAAGGGAAGCGGTCTGGACGAGACTCGAACTCGCGACCTCCTGCGTGACAGGCAGGCATTCTAACCAACTGAACTACCAGACCAACTTTTAATCTTGTACCTTTCGTTTAAGGTGGCGCAAATATAAAGCGATTTATAAACCTTGGAAATTTTATTTGAGAAAAATAAGAAAATTATTTGGGAGAATAAATTAAGTAGTTATTAGTCAATGAATAGTGATTTTGTGATTAAGTCAAAAAATTAAATTTTAACTTACAACCGAAATATCAAGGCAGGTTTAATGAAATGGATTAAAAGAATATCGATATTCTTTATAGTTATAATTATAGGAGCAGGTGTTTTTATTTGGATAATTTTTAAGGCTCCTGTTCCTAAATACGAAGGAGAAAAAAATATAAAAGGTCTTAGCGAAAATGTTAAGGTGGTGCATGATGATTATGCGATTCCACACATTTATACTTCAAACAAAGAAGATGCCTATTTGGCTCTAGGTTACTTGCACGCTCAAGAACGACTATGGCAAATGGACCTGATGAGAAGAGTAGGGGGCGGTAAACTCAGCGAAATTCTTGGTGAAGATCTGGTTGAAGTTGATAAACTGTTTAGAACATTGGGAATTAATGAAAAGGCCAAAGAGTCAGCTGCATATGGTTTTGCCAACCCAGAAGATGAGGCGGTTCAATTGGCAACAAAGTATATTGAAGGAATTAACTACTTTATTGAAAACGGACCAACTCCTGTAGAGTATAAAATTCTTCAAATTGAAAAAGAAAAATTTGAGCCCATTGACCTTTATAGAACCGTAGGATACATGTCTTTCAGTTTTGCTCTGGCTTTGAGAGAAGATCCATTGCTCAATAAGATTTTTAAAAATCTTGGACATGAGTACTACAATGATTTAGGAGTTTCAACAGAAAAAAGTGCAACCCTCATTCCAGCAGATCACAAATCAGATTCAATCGTTTACGATAGTTTAAAGTCAAACCTTTTGGGCTGCTTAAAGGATTTGCCTGTTCCTTTATTTACAGGCAGTAATTCATGGGTAATTGCGCCAAAAAAGAGTGCTAGCGGCAAAGTGTTGTTTTGCAACGATGCCCATATTGAATATGCACAACCATCTGTTTGGTGGGAAGCTCACATTGAGTGTCCAGAATTCTCTTTTTACGGAAATCATTTAGCGGGCTTTCCTTTTGCGCTCATTGGTCACACGCAAAACCACGCTTGGGGACTTACCATGTTTCAGAATGATGACATGGATTTTTATCAGGAAAAAATAGAAGGGGCACATTACTACTTTGAAGGGGAGAAAAAGGAGCTAACTAAAAGAGTAGAGCAGATCTATGTAAAGGGTAATGTTGAGCCAGTTGAGCTTACAGTTTATGAAACTCATCATGGGCCAATTGTTTCAGATGTAAATGACTTTTTGCCCGATGGTGTGAGCATGTATTGGTCTTACAACGATTTACCAAATAATGCGCTTAGTGTAACCTATGGGTTAAGTCATGCAAAAAATATTGATGAAGCTGTTAACATTGTTGATCGTATTGCGCCGGAGCATTTACAAATATTAACGAATAATCCAAAAACAGTGGCGAATAAAGTTAAACATGCTGGA